>JBCCLJ010000080.1:0-27224 GCA_039026915.1 Acidobacteriota bacterium | reverse complement strand
CTCATCGTCGTGCTCGCGCATCAGGGCAAGACCGGACCGATGCAGTCGGATCAGGAGAACGACCCCGAGGTCTGGCGTGACTTCGAGGAAGACATCGCGCTGAGCACCCAGGTGGAGGGCATCGACGTTCTTCTGGGAGGGCACGCTCACCGCGGAATCGATCCGCCCTACGTCAATCCGGAGACCGGAACGATCATCTCGCAGACCTTCGGACATGGCACGCGCGTCGGCGTGCTGCGTCTCTGGGTCGATCTTCGGCAGGGTTCCGTCGAGCGGCACGACGGAAAGCTGGTGACGCCGTGGAGTGCGGAGTATCCGGCGGACCCGCTGATGGAAGGCAAGATGGCCGCCTTCAAGGCCGCCTTCGCGGACCAGATCGAGCCTGTCGTCGGTCGACTGGAGGGGCGGCTGACGCGCAAGTATCGCCGTGAATCGACGCTCGGTTCCTTCGTCGCGGACGTCCTTCGAGAGTCGATGAGCGCCGACGTCGGCATCACCAATGCGGGCGGACTGCGCGCCGACCTCGCGGGCGGTGACGTGAGCCTCGGAGCGATCCGCGACGCTCTGCCGTTCCTCAATTCGGTGGTCAAGATGGAAATGACCGGCGCTCAGCTGGTCGAGGTTCTGGAGCAGGGCTTCAGCCTCGAGCGCGGCATGATCCAGGTCTCCGGACTCGCGGCGCAGATCGACCTCGAGCGAGAGATCGGCCAGCGCATCGTCGATCTGAAGGTCGGCGGCAAGCCGATCGACCCGTCGCGCACCTACTCGGTCTCGACGAACAGTTTCCTGGCCGAGGGCGGCGACCTGTACGAGACCTTTGTCGGGCTGGAGTGGGTCGAGCACGACGAGCGCACGCTGGCCGAGGTCGTGATCGCGGCCTTCGAGAGTGCGGAGGGCGCCTTTCCGGTACCGGAGCCCGGACGCATCGTCCGGGTCGGCGAGGTCGGGCTCGACGAGGGCTGACGTCGGAGGCCGAGACTCGCTCGCTCCTTTGCGGGTTGTGCCGACAGGCGCTTCATAAGATCCGATTTCTACTGAAACCTAATTCATTAGGAGACGTACAAGGACGCACCGATCGAACTTGAAGACTGCAGGAGGGCGCGCTCACATGGATCCGTTCCAGGAGGAGGCCGGACCGATGCTGAGATCACTCGGCAGGAGAAGAGCCGCGCGAGTGTCGCGCTGTCCGGTTGTGTCGGGCGACCTCGCCGTCTCGAGGCGGAAGCGCAGGTTCTCTAGCCTGGTCTTGGTCGTGGCGCTGCACCTGCTGGCCGCCAGTGCCGTGGCACGGGCCGGCGAGGGCCTGACAACGGCCGCCTGGCTCGACGATCTTCGCTTCCTGGAAGAGACGATCCGCAACGAGCACCGCAACCCGTTCCACTCGGTCGACGAGCGAGATTTCGACGCCGCCGTCGCCGCCTTGCGTCTCGAGATCCCGTCACTTCCTGACCCTCTGATCGTTGCCGGCATGGCGCGGATCGTCGCCCTTTTGAAGGATGGGCACACGCGGCTCACGCTGCCGGTGAACCACGAACATCTCGGCTTCTACCAGGGCCATTCGATCGATCCCGCGCCCTCGCCGAGGGTCACGCCGTTCCTCACTCTGCCCGTTCGCTTCTACCTCTTCAGCGACGGTCTGCACGTGCGTTCGGCGGTGACCGAGCAGCGCCACCTCCTGGGAGCGAAGGTGCTCCGGATCGGCGGAATGAGCAGTGAACAGGCCTTCGAAGCGATGCGACCCTTCCTTGCTGCCGAGAACGACTCGGGTCTGAGCTTCGTTGCGCCGTCGCGGCTCGCCGTCCCGGACATGCTCGTCGCGGCCGGGATCACCGAGGATCGCCGGATCACCAGAGTCGTGCTCGAGCGCCCCGGCGACGGCCCCTTCGAAGTGGTTCTCGATTCGCTTGCAGCGGACGCCGTTGCGGTGTGGCACGACGCATTCGAGGAGAGGGCGAACGAAACACCGCTGTACCTTCGAGGCAACGACTCGTTCTACTGGTTCGAGGTCCTGCCGTCGGCCAAGGCCGTGTACGTGCAGATCAATCAGCTGGACGACAATCGAAGTCCTCCCGAACCTTCGGGAGCCTTCGCAGCACGTCTCTTCCGCACCCTCGAAGAGCTGGGAATCGAGCGAGTCATCTTCGATCTGAGGAACAACTACGGCGGGGACGCGACCTACCTTCGTCCTTTCGTGCTCGGTTTGATTCGATGGCCGAAGATCCGCGAGCCGGGTCACCTCTTCGTGCTCACCGGTAGGAAGACCTTCTCGGCGGCGATCCTGCTGGTCAACGAGCTCGAGCTCTACACCCACGTCACCTTCGTTGGCGAGCCGATTGGCGGCACCCCCAACCACTACGGCGATTCGCGGCGTTCGCAGCTTCCAAACAGCGGGCTCACGCTGCGTACTTCTACCGTGTACTGGCGGGAGTGGACCGCGTTCGAGGATCGACCCTTCTTCCTCAACCTTCCGGTGGGTCTGTCGTCCAAGGACTACCTGGCGGGTCGCGACCCGGTTCTGCAGACGAGTCTCGAGTATCGGCCGCCCGCGGATCTGACCTCGAATCTGATCGAAACTGATCGACTCGGCGGAATCAACCAGGCGCTTTTCCTCCTCAGCAGAGTCAAGCTCGATCCGGCGACGGCCGAAAGGAGCACGGAAGACGCCGTGAACGCGTTCGGCTACGCGTTGCTCGAGCAGGAGCGACCCGCGCATGCGGCGGCGATCTTCACGATCAATCGAGAGGGCTATCCCGAGTCGGCGCTCGCTCATGCGGGCGAGTGCGAGGCGGCTCTGGCTCTGGGTGATCGCGAGCGCGCCCGAAGAGCCTACGAGAGAGCAGAGGCTCTGGCTCCGACCGAACCGAGGGTGCTGGCCCTCCGGGAGCTTCTGGAGAGGAGCCGCTGAAGGACGAGATCTGCGGCGCGAGGACCGCCGGGCCCCGGGTTGGGTTGGCAAGCGCCGCGAGGTGTGCGCCAGGGGATGGGCAAACTCCGAGGTCCCGCAAAGAAGCGGAGAAGGTCTGGTTCGGTCGGTTTGAGGGCCAGGCCGCAGACGCAGATCGTTAGCATGAGGACGACCAGGACCCCGAGAACCGTCGGCCGTGGCCTTCGAACCGCAGCTGCGCGTCATCGCGCAGGTGACGAAACCTGGAGGAAAGGATGAGCTCGGAACGCACCGCTCAACACGAAAGAGTGACGTCTCGCCAGGCATTCTGGTTGGGTGCGGCATGCTTTCTGGTGGGGGTCCTTGCGGCGCGCGGGACGTTCAATTCGGTCTTCAACTTCCCTCTCGTTTTCTCGGCGATCTGCGTTGTGCTCGGAGCCCTCGGGCTCTGGCCCGACCGAAGGTTGCGCGGCGCGGGGCTGCGGTGGTTCGTGCTCGTTCTCGGTGCGTCAGCTGCCGTTGTGGGATGGCGGTATCAAGGCGATCTCGTCAGAGAGCGCGTGCAGCAGCAAGAGGTCGCCCTCGAGCGCTCACTCGTTGGCCAGCGAGTCCCGAAACCTCTCGATCTGACGCCTCTGTCGGGCACCGCTGCCGAGTGGAATGAAGCTGCTGACTTCGCGACGACGGCCACGATCGTTGCGTTCTGGGCGCGATGGTGCTCGCCCTGCTGGAAGGAGATGCCCTTGTTGCAGGCACTGTACGAAGAGTTGGCGCCCGCCGGTCTGGAAGCGCTCGCCATCACGCGCTTCGACGATCCGCAAGACGAGGCGGCACGCCGGCAGGACTCCGCCAAAGCCGCGAAGTGGCTGGCCAACAACTCGATCGGCTTTCCGGCCGCCATCACCGACAGCCAAGAGCTGTACCAGGCGTTCGGAGCGCGGTCAGTGCCGACGACCGTTCTCGTCGACGCGAACGGCGTCGTCGTCGACGTCGCTCTCGACCTCGACGGCTCGATCGAACTCATGAAGAGAGCGCGCGACATGGTGGAGGAGTTGTGATCTCTCGGAGGCGCCGGCCGTCTCGTGGCGTTTGCCTCGGAGCCGTGACGAGCTCAGCGGGCTTCTTGCGCTCGTGGCTCTCTCTTGCGTGCCTCCTTCTTTGCGGGGCAGCCCACGGGGAAAACCTCTCGACCCCGTCGACGTTGCCTCCGGAAGCGCGCCAGTTCGACTTCTGGATCGGCGAGTGGGACGTGACTCTTCGAGTGCAACAGGAAGACCGGTCGTGGGTTGACGAAGTGCGCTCGGTCGCCAAGATCTACCCGATTCTGGGCGGCAAGGCGGTTCTGGAGCTCTGGAGCGACGAGAGGTTGTCGGGAATCAAGGGCTACAGCCTGCGCTACTTCGACGTCGAGCGGCAGGAGTGGGTCCTGTGGCTCAACTGGCCTGGCGACAACACGTCCGGCTCGTCCTCGCTCGCTGGGACGTTCCGTCACGGGCGCGGAGAGTTCTTCGCTTCGCGTCCCGGCCCTGACGGGGCTGAGGTCTTGAGTCGCTTCACCTTCTCCGATGTCACTGCAGATTCACTGCGCTGGGACGACGCCTTCTCCAGAGACGGCGGCAAGACGTGGACACACGGATGGATCATGGAGTTCACCCGACGCGGCGGCGAGCCCTCTCTCGCCCCACAGGGCGGCCCGGCGCACACCTTCCACTCGGGCGTGCGTTGTGACGCCGAACCGTTTCGCACCTACGAGTTCCTCGTTGGCCGCCACTCCGGCGTCGTGAAGAGCGGAGGGGCAGGCGAGGTGGAGATCACGGGACATCAAGTTCTCGACGGCTGCGCGGTGGTCACCTTCGTTGGCGCTTCCTCGAGTCCGGAGCGGGCTTCGATGTTCTCCCACCTGACCTGGAACACCTTCGCGAGCCGCTATGAACTCACCCTCTTGACGTCCGAGCCGGAGTCTCCCGCCCGCATCTTCTACAGCACCGGAGATTCGCTCGAGCTCTATGAGAGTGCCAGCGGAGCGGCGCCCGGCGACCGCCTTCGGATCGAGCCACAGAGCGAGGGCGGTTTTCTCTGGGTGTTGGAGAGCCCCGATGCGGGAGAGTGGCGCGCGGTCTGGAGCGGTCTCTTCCGTTAGCAGCCACGGGGCTCGAAGGTCGAGCCCTGCCAGTGGATCTCAACCGGCGGGGTTTGCCGCAAGATGCGCGAAGCGGGCGTCGTCCCGCGTCGCGCGGTACTCCGCGACGATCGGCTCGAGCTCGCTCGGACTCGCGCCGTGCAGAATGACGCCGTCGGCGCCCAAGTCGAACTGGCCTCGGACGGCGTCGACGCACTGTGCGGGTGAGCCCTGGGCTGCAGGGGCGAGCCATTCCTCGGGGATCAGCTCGGCGACCTGCTCGAGCTGCTCGGTCGTCGCCAGGTGATCGATGGCTCCCTGGAAGTTGGCAACCAGCGGATCGGCGCGAAAGCGTGCGAGCACCTCGGGATCCCAGTCGTTGGTGCGGACCATGAGATCGCCGTAGGCCTGCAGATAGGTCGCCATGCGGCCGACCGTCTTCTTGAGTCTCAGGGGCTCGGGCAGGTGGTCACCGATCGTGGCGAAGCACGACCAGACGCGCACGCTCGCGGGATCGCGGCCCGCCTCCTCGGCGGCCTGCTTGACCGTCTTCACGCAGCGCTCCAACGTTGCGTCGGTGAAGAAGGTGTGCAGGACGACTGCATCGAAGGCGCGGCCACCGAGCGCCAGAGAGTTCGGGCCGAAGGCGGTGAAGGTGAGCGGGATCTCGTCGTTCGCTTCGGCACCGAGCGACAGCACGGGGTAGCTGCCGGCCGGTCCGGCGTGGCCGACGATCGTTTCGCCGCTCCACATTCGGCGCATCAGGTGGACGAAGTCCTCGATCATCGCGGTCTTGAGCGGCGCCAGGCCGAGTGCCTTGAAGAGCTGTGGGATGCCGCGACCGAGGCCGAGAGAAAAGCGCCCGCCGGTGAGACGATGCATCGTCAGGCCGAAAGCGGCGGTGACGGCGGGATGCCGTGTGTTCTGGTTCGTCGCTGCGGTTGCGATGCCGAGCTCCGTCGAGGCGGCTCCTGCGGCGCCGGACAGCGTCGCGGCCTCCTTGACGTTGAGCCGCTCCGAGATGAAGGCCGAGCCGAGGCCCATCGCCTCGCCTTGGCGCACCTCGTCGATCAGGTCGGCTGTCGACTTGGGCTGGCCCGCCAGCGTGTAGAAGGAGAGCTCGTTCATGCGGTCCATCGTTGCGTCCTTCCGAAAGGTCAAGAGAGGAACTCTTCCGAGCCCAGGTCGATCGCCTGCTGGGAGTGCCGTCTCGCCATGGTCAGGAACATCTCGTTGCCGCGCTCGGTCTCCTGAACGAGCATCGAGGCGATGACGGTCACCCAGAAGCCGGAGTAGACGCCGCGACGGTAGTCCGTCCAACAGTCGGTCCAGCCGTAGTCGGTGACCCCGGCCGCGACGATGCGATCGTAGTAGGCGCGCACGATCTCCTCTTCGCAGCGGCGGCGCTCTTCGGAGAGCAGGCCCGCACCGAGAAAATAGGCGACGTCGGTCAGCGGGTTGCCCACCGTGATGCTCTGCCAGTCGACCGCGGTGACCGCGGGCTCGTCGCCGAGCGAATCGATGAGCAGGTTGTCGAGCCGGTAGTCGATGTGCACCAGGCTGAAGGGCTCTGGGCTGCCCGCGGTCACGGGCGAATCGGCCCCGGCGAGCTTGCCGAGAATGTCGATCTGGCCGGCGGTGAGGTCGGCACCGAAGCGCTCGAGGAACCCGGGCAGAAGCGTCTCGTAGCGCTCGGCGTTTTCTCGGATCGACTCGGGCTCCGGTTCGCCGATCCAGTCCACGCCGAGGATCGATGCGTCGTTCCAGAGCGGCGCGTGCAGGCCGGAGAGCTCCAGCACGGCCGCGCGAGCGACGGCAGCGCTGCACCCGGTGATCTGGTCACCCTGCACGGCCGGGTGCATGTCCTCGAGCAGCAGGGCGAAGACGGGACCTTCACCCTCGATCTCAGCGTAGTAGCAGGTCGGCGTGCGGATCGTGACGCGGCGCTGCAGCTCGCGGTAGAACATGACCTCTTTGAGGTAGTTCTGGAAGAGGATGCCGGCCTGGCGGCTCGTCTCGTCGTCCGACGCGAACTTGCCGACGAGCGTTCGCGGTGCCGAGCCCGCGTCGCCGTCGAAGGTCAGGGTGTAGCGGATGCACTTGCCGATCTGGCCCGTACCGATCTGCTGCTGCGTCACGTCGCTCACGGTGACGTCGTGTCCCACGCTGCGCAGGGTCTCCGTCAACCAGGAGGCGGTGACGTCGTCGCTCGTCGGGATGGTCATGGCAACAGGCTACCGCAGGGATCTGCCACCCCTCCTGCACTATGCTGCCGAAGTGTCGCGCAACCCTTCCAGCTGCTCTCGGCTCCGACGCAGGATCGTCCTGCCTCTGCTCGCGTCGGTTCTGTTCGGGGCTGCCGCCTCCGCGCCTGCCCGGCAGAACGAGCCGCCGCTGCCTTCGTGGTTTCCCTCCACAGCGCTCGAGGGCGCAGGAGTACAACTGGCCCAGGGAATCCGCTCCGTGCAGGAAGACGCCACCGAGGAACAGATTGCCGATGCCGGTCGACGCGGAGTGCGCGATCTGATCTTCACGGTCGACGGCTGGGGCCTGGAAGGCCTCAGAGAGCGGTCTCCGACGTTCCCCGAGCTCGAGATTCCCACGGTCGGCGATCCGATCGTCGGACTCGTGGCAACCTTCGGCGTCTGTTCGCTGGGGGTCTATGAGGAGCTCGCCGCAACGCCGCGTGAGAGGTTCTACGTGAAGCTCGTGGAGGTGTCGGTCGGCGTCATCTCGGCTTATCTGCGGACCGAAGCGCTCACCGCTGGCGCGACCGACGACTCGCTTCGGGAGGCGCTGACGTCGGTTGAGTGGCAGGCGCTGTCGGAACGCTTGGTCGAGGACGAAGAGGCGCGAAACCACGTGAACCAGCAATGCGGTCCCGTCATGTCCGCGCTGCTGGAGTAGCGCCGGGCGGCCTCGAGCGCCTGATATCGTCGTCACCAAACTCCGACAGTACGAATCCCCAGGGCCGCGCCGCGGTCCTGCGCTGGGCGCTGGCGCCCCTTGGAGCGATGCCATGACTTCGAACGCCGTCTCACGTGCGCTTCCGACACCTCTGCTGCTCATCGGGCTCCTCGCCTTCGGCGCATGCGCTCCTCCAGAGAGCGCCGAGCCGGAATCCGAACCGTCGAGCGCGCGTCCGGCGGCGAACCCGCTCAAGAACGCCTACTTCGGCGACCTGCACATCCACACGAAGCACTCTTTCGACGCCTATCTCTTCAGCGTGCGCGAAACCCCGGACGCCGCGTACCGCTTCGCCAAGGGCGAAACGATCTCGCATCCGTCGGGGTACGAGATCAAACTGCAGACCGGCGCTCTCGACTTTTACGCGGTGACCGATCACGCCATGTACATGGGGCTGATGCCGGCGATGAACGATCCGGAGAGCGACGTCTACGACGAACCGCTCGCCAAGGAGCTGCGTGAGCTGGCAACCGGCGGAACGGGCGCTTTCCAGCGCGCGATCCAATCGATGGGGACGGGCGAGCTCGACGCGATCGACAGCCTCGGCGCACGCACGTCGGCGTGGGAGGACGTCATCGAAGCGGCCGAACGCCACAACGAGCCGGGCGTCTTCACGACCTTCATCGGCTACGAGTACACCGCGTCCACAGCGGAGCGTGGCAACCTGCACCGCAACGTCATCTTCCGGGGTAGCTCGGTGCCCGAGCTGCCGTTCAGCCGTGTCGATTCTCCGGACCCCGAGGATCTTTGGAACTGGCTCGACGACGCGCGAGCCAGGGGGGAAGAGGCGCTCTCCATTCCGCACAACTCGAACGGCAGCAACGGCGCCATGTTCGAGCTGACGCGGCGCGACGGCTCGCCGATGGACGCCGGCTATGCCGAGAAACGCATGCGCAACGAGCCTCTGATCGAGCTGACGCAGATCAAGGGCACTTCGGAGGTTCATCCGCTCCTCTCGCCGAACGACGAGTGGGCCGACTTCGAGATCTTCCCCTTCCGCATCGCCACCGAACTGCCGAGCGAGCCCAGGGGCAGCTACGCCCGCGAGGCTCTGCTCAACGGCCTCGTGATGGAGCAGGACCTCGGCTTCAACCCGTTTCGCTTCGGCTTCGTCGCGGCGACGGACTCCCACAACGCGGGCGGCCAGCCCGAGGAGGACGACTACCAGAGCAAGGTGGGTACCGCCGACGGCACGCCGCAGGCGCGCGGATCGGTGCCGCTCGACGGCACGACGGATCAGTACGCCTCGAACCTCGGCTTCCCGAAGTTCGGCGCGTCGGGGTTGGCGGGCGTCTGGGCCGAGGAGAATACGCGCGACTCCCTCTACGATGCGATGCGCCGCAAGGAGACCTTCGCGACGTCCGGGCCGCGACTGCGAGTCCGGTTCTTCGCCGGCTACGACTTCGCCGACGGCCTGGCGGAACGGAGTGACATGGTGCAGGCGGCCTACGCCGACGGAGTGCCGATGGGCGCCGATCTGATGGCGCGCGACGGCGTAGCGCCGCGCTTTCTGCTCTGGGCGACGCGAGATGCTGAGAGCGCGCCGCTGCAGCGGCTGCAGATCGTCAAGGTCTGGCTCGACGCGGGAGCGGGGCCGTCGGAACAGGTCTTCGACGTCGCCTGCGCCGACGGCCTGGAGCCAGATCCGATCACGCATCGGTGCGCCGACAACGGCGCCGAGGTGAACCTGCGCGACTGTTCGATCAGCCTCGACAAGGGGGCGCCGGAGCTCAGCGCTCTCTGGAGCGATCCAGGCTTCGATGCCTCGGAGCGGGCGCTCTACTACCTGCGCGTCCTCGAGAACCCGACCTGCCGTTGGTCGACGTGGGACGCCATCCGCTCGGGCGTCGAGCCGCGACCCGATCTCCACGCCACGATTCAGGAGCGCGCCTGGAGCTCGCCGATCTGGTACGTCCCCTGACGTACTCGGCTTGATGGAATCACGCCTCCGTTCGTCCTGTGTCGATGCTCCGTCCGCCGGGGCGGACTGCGCGCTCCATGCGGCTGCGCCGCGTCGCTTGCCGGGCGTGGTCGGAGTGATGAGTCACGCCTGTGCGAGCCCCTAGCGGAGTGGTCTGCCGCTCGGCAGGTCTTAGCGAACGCTTCTGCCGGGCTGGGACCGGGTCAGAGTCCGTGCCGCAGCTGGCACAGCGCTGCCGGCAGCGACCTTTCCACTCAGGCGTTCTGAGCGGCAGCCTCGGATCCGAACCGACGGCTAGAACTCTACAGTCGCGATTGCAGTTTCGATCAACCGCCTCATGCGGCGGTTTCACTAGCCTCTCCGCCACCCATCCTCAGATTCCTGACCTCCGGGACCAGCAGCACGAGAGCCGTCGGTACGACGACCGCCGCGGCCGCCAGGAGGAGCGTCGGCCTCGTTCCGTAGAGCTCGATGAGCGGGCCCGCCGCAGCCTCGCCGAGCGGAGCCAGTGCGATCGAGCCGAGCGTGTCGTAGGCGAGCACGCGCGACAGCGCCTGCGGCGGGATCAGCGTCTGCATTGCCGTGAACCAGACGACGGCGAAGATCTCGATGCAGACGCCGGCGACGAGCGCTCCCGCGGCGATGAGGAGCGTCGTCGAGGGAATGGAGAGGAGAAGGAGCGGCGCGGCGAACGAGAACATCAGGAGCGTGCCGACGAAGAGGGGGCGCTCGATGTGAAAGCGCATCGCCACGAACGCGCCGAGCAGGCTGCCGACGCCGTAGGCCCCGGCGACGAGTCCCCAGGCTGCGGCTCCGCCCAGCTCATCGCGTGCGACCACCGGGCCGGCGATGACGAATCCGGCGTGCCAGCCCATCAGCAGAACGGTGAACTGCAGCGTGAGCGCCCAGACCCAGCGGCGCGAGCGGAACTCCTTCCACCCGTCGACGAGATCTCGCAAGAGGTTCTTGCCTTCGGGCTTCTGCTGGGTGCGCGGTCGCACGCCTGAGATGAGGATGGCACTGACGAGGAAGGTGCAGGCGTCGATGGCGATCGCCCAACCGGCACCGAGTGCAGCGACGAGAACTCCCGCGGTCGCGGCACCGAGGCCGAGCGCGGTCGCGCGTGCCAGCGCGATGACGGCGTTTGCCGGCTGCAGCTTCTCCCTCTCGACGACCTGCGGGATCATTCCCGCAGCCGCTGGCCAGTAGAGGGCGTAGGCGATCCCCATGCAGGCGGTGAGTCCGAGCAGAAGCGGGATGTTGGCGATGCCGCGAAAGAACATCACGGCGACGACGATCTGCGCCGATGCGGCAAGCAGGTCGGCTGCCACGATGACCTTGCGACGGTCCCAACGGTCGGCGACGACGCCAGCGAAGAGCTGCACGGCGGCCTGTGTCAGCGTCTGCGCCGCGACGACCAGGCCCGCAAGCGCGGGGCGGTTGGTCATTTCGAGTACTCCGAAGACCAGGGCGACGGGGGCCATCGAGCTGCCGAAGGCCGAGATCAGCTTCGCCAGGAAGAGGCGGCGAAAGTTCGTGTCCGACAGCTGGCGGAAGGCGACGTCGATCCCCAGCTGGGGCTCGGGCGCCGTCTCTGGGGGCGCGTCGCCTTCGCGGGGCGGCAAGTCGTCGGTGCGGGTCATCGTCTCGAGCTCGTTGGATCGAAGAGCCCTCGGGTCTACGACGACGGTGGCCGGGAGTTTCTACTCTGTCGTTTCGTCCCTGAAGCGCTGTTCGAGAATGCGCTCGACAGTATCGACGATCGTCACAGTGCGCGCCTCGAGCTCGACGTTGACGCGAGCCCCCGGCCCCTTGCTGCCCAGGTTCGTCAAGCGCAGCGTCTCGGGAATCAGATGCAGCCAGAACGATCCCGCAGAGTCGACCTCACCGACGGTGAGCGACGAACCGTCGATGGCAATGAACCCCTTGGGCTGGATGTACTTGATCCACTCCACCGGCACCTCGACACGAAAATCGTAGCGCTCGTCGTTGGCGCTCACCTCGCGCACCGTCCCGGTGCCCATGACGTGGCCGGCGACCTCGTGCCCGCCGATCTCATCGCCGACGCGGAAGCTGCGCTCGACGCTGACCATCGTTCCGACGTCGAGGTCGCCGAGCGTCGTCTTGTCGAGCGTCTCGCGGATCGCATCGAAGAAGACCTCGCTGCCTTCGAGTCGAGTCACGGTCTGGCAGACGCCGTCGATGGCGACGCTCGCTCCGATCTCGAGTCCGGCGCAGAGCGTTTCGTCGAGTTGGACCGCATAGCGGAGAAGGTCGGCCGAGTGATCGGCGCGGGTGATGGGGTGGGTGCCGCGGGTGATTCCGGTGAACATCGTGAGAGCTTTCGAAGGTGGGGCGGTTCCTGGATGATGGGTGCGCGTTCGATCAGCGCGGTGGTCGTGAAGTGATGGGGTGCCGCGGCATCGGCAGGAGCACCGCCGGCCTCGTCGAGGAGCCGGTCGCGGTCTCCAGTTCGACCGAGTAGCGGCCCGGCTCCGGCGCGACGAGATGCACTCGATGCAGACCGGAGACGCTCTCAATCTCCTCGGAAGAGAGGTCCTCGCCCTCTGCGCTGCGCAGCGTCACCTTGGCGCCCGACGCTTCGTTCAGCCAGGCGTAGACCGTCAGACCGTCGGGCGGGTTGTCGGTGTGGAGAACCGAGTCTCCGTAGAGGCGGTAGGCCCCCCAGTCGTCGCGCTGCGTGAGCTCTACCGGCGCGGGTGTGATGGGAAAGAGTCGCGTCTCTGCGGCGAGCGCGAGTTCGGCCAATGGCTCGACGTCGACGATCCAGAGTCCCCGACCGTAGGTGCCGACGACGAGGTCCAGGTCTCGCTCCTGGAGCGCCAGGTCGCGCACGACGGCGGGTGGCAGGCTGGGGTGGAGGGGGCGCCAGTGCGTGCCGCCGTCGAGCGTGACGAAGACGCCTCGGTCGTTGCCGATGTAGAGCAGGTTGGCGTTGCGCGGGTCCTCGAGTACTACGCTGATCGGTGCGTCGGGGAGCCCGGTGCCGATCTCCGTCCAGCTCTTGCCGCCGTCGTCGGTGCGGTAGAGGTAGGCACCGAAGTCGTCGCGCCGGTACCCGTTCTTGGCCACGAAGGCCCGCTCCTGCGAATGCTGCGAAGCGAGGACGCGGCTGACCCAACGATCCTCAGGAGCGCCCGCTCGAGCGAGAGCCTCGTCGACGTTTCGCCAGCTCTGGCCGTCGCTGTGCCAGACGCGACCGTCGTCGGTGCCCGCCCAGAGCATGCCCGCCTGCAGCGGCGACTCGTCGAGCGTGGTGATCGTGCAGTAGCGAATGTGCCCTTCGCCGGCAATGCGCACTGCGTCGTCGGTCGTCAGATCGGGGCTGATCTCCCGCCAGGTCTCCCCCCGGTCGTCGGAGCGGAGGACCTTGTGCGAGCCCGTGTAGAGCACGTCTTCGTTCCACGGTGAAAGCAGCAGCGGAGTGACCCAGGTGAATCGGTAGCCGCCGCGCCCGCCGGGGACTTCGACTCCCTCGGGCGGTTTGGGCACGATCGTCTTGCGCGTGCCGCGGTCGAGGTCGGCGCGGACGTGGTTGCCGAACTGGGTCGTGCCGTAGAACCAGCGACCGCTCGAGTCGACGCGGCTGACCATGCCGTCCCACTTGCCGACGATGACCCAGTCCTCGGGACCGACGGCGCCCGACCACGAGGCGACAGGGGCGCGCCAGGCTTCGTGATCCTGCAGGCCGGCGTAGACGTTGTAGGGGAGGTCGTCGTCCACCTCGACACCGTAGATCTCACCGAGCGGCAGCTGCAGGTGCGAGCTGGTGCGGCCGCCGTCCCAACTTGGGAAGACGCCGCCGTCGCTGCCGACGAGCAGATGCTCCGGATTGTCTGGATCGATCCAGAGCGTGCGCACGTCGCCGAAGATCCTGGAGAAACGCTCGGTCGCGGGCCACTTCAGGTCGCGGTAGGTGGCACCGCCGTCGACCGAGCTGATCAACGTTTCGGAGGTGATCCAGAAGGACTCGGGGTCTTCGGGGTGCACGCGCACTTCGTTGAAGGCGTAGGCGGACTTGGAGCCGATCTGCAGGCCCTTCGGGCTGACCTGACGCCAGCTCGCGCCGCCGTCGTCGCTGCGGTAGACCTCGTTGCCGACGACTTCCTCCTCGGGGCGATCCGTCGTGCGGCCCGACGGGGTGAGGTTCTCGATCACCGCGTAGAGCGTCTCGGGCTGCGCCCGGCAGACATCGATACCGATCCGTCCGAGGTCTCCCTCGGGGAGCCCACCGCCGAGTCGCTTCCAGGAAGATCCGCCGTCGTCGGATCGGTAGAGGCCACTCCCGGCGCCGCCGGCCTCGAAGTGCCAGGGAAGTCTCTGCTTCTCGTAGGCGGCCGCGAAGAGGCGCTGAGGGTTCGACGGATCGATCACCAGATCGACGACACCGATCCTCGGGCCGAGGTCGAGCTGGTGTGTCCACGTTTCGCCGCCGTCGGCGGTGTGAAAGACGCCGCGCTGGGAGTTCTCCGAGAAGAGATGGCCCATCGAGGCGACCCAGGCTTCGCGGGGCCTCTCGGGGTGAGGCACGATGCGCGCGATGTGATGCGAGTCCTCGAGACCCCGGTGCGTGAAGGTCGCGCCGGCGTCGGTCGAGAGGTAGACGCCGGTGCCGGAGTAAGAGCTGCGTGCGACCTCGGCGTCGCCCGTACCGACCCAGAGAACCGAGGCGTCGCTGGGAGCCACGGCGATGTCTCCGACGGCAGCGATGTCGTAGGCGTCCGTGACGTTCTCGAAGGTCGTTCCGAGGTTCGTCGTCTTCCAGACGCCGCCGTGGCGAGCGGCGACGTAGAAGGTGGTCGGCGTCGCGTCGGTGCGCGGCACCGCGATGTCCGTGACCCAGGAGCCCGCGCGGTCGGGACCCAGTCGACGCAGCTGGAGGGCCTCGAGGTCGACATCGAGCCACGAAGGCGCCTGTGCGGACGCAGTGCCCACGACGAGGACGAAGAGAGAGAACGTCAGGAGCGCTCGGGATCGCGTCCCGCGGTGAACTCCGCGGGCGCTCGAGCAGGATCTTTGGGGCAGCATGTTCTGAATCTCCGCGCAGGGGCCGAGGGTGTCGTCGGGGAATCGACAATTTTTCTCACTCGACCGAAAACCGATCGAGCGAAGCGAGCGTACCCGTTGTTGGAAGCCACTGAGGCGGTCTTCTCCCAAGTCGTTTCTTCAATGCCTCGCGCTTTCGTAGAGGTTGCGCCCAGCGGACCTCTCGCTCTGTAGCCCGGCCCTTCGTCCCCTTCGGAGGTCCGGGCTTTCTGCGTTCTCACGGGGGCTTCGACCGGACCGTCACCTACTTCCGGGGCCGGTTACGATGCCGGCATGACCAGAACACCGCCTCCTTTCGACGTCGAGAGCGCCCGCCACCGGGCGCAAAATCGGTCGACCGTCGCCGCTCACCGCGGCATGGTGTGTACCTCCCAACCTCTGGCGACGGCGACCGGTCTGCGAGTTTTGGCCGAAGGCGGAAACTGCATCGACGCGGCGATCGCGGCCAACGCCGTACTCTCCGTGGTGGAGCCGGCGATGTGCGGGCTCGGCGGAGACCTGTTCGCTCTCGTCTGGTGGGAGGAGGACCGGCGGCTCTATGGACTGAACGCCAGCGGTCGCGCACCTGCCGGCTGGAGCCTCGACGAGGCGAAGCGTCGCGGCGTGCACTCGATCGAGCAAGTCTCGCCGCTCTCATGGACGGTCCCTGGGTGCGTCGACGGCTGGTCGCGTCTCTCCGAGAGGTTCGGACGCCGCCCGTGGGCGGAGCTCCTGCTGCCGGCCGCCGAATATGCGGAGGAGGGCTTTGCTCTCTCGCCGATCATCTCGACGCATTTCGACTTTCGCGCCGAACGGCTGCCGCACCTGGCTCGAGTCTTCCAACCGAACGGTCGACCGCCGAGGTTCGGTGACAGCTTTCGCAATCCGGATCTTGCTCGGAGCCTGCGGGAGATCGCTGAGCGCGGAGCGTCGATCTTCTACTCGGGCCGCATCGCGGAGCGCATCGAAGCCAAGGCGAGGGAGCTGGGTGGGTACCTCTCGGTCGCGGATCTGGAGGCACACCGATCGGAGTGGGTCGAGCCGCTCAGCACCGACTACCGCGGCTGGCGAGTTTGGGAGCTACCGCCGAATGGCCAAGGCGTGACGGCTCTGCAGATGCTGAACCTGATGGAACGGTTCGACCTCGCTGAGATGGGCCATCTGTCAGCGGACCATCTGCACCTGCTGATCGAGGCCAAGCGCCTCGCGTTCGAAGACCGGGCCCGCTTTCTCGCCGATCCGGCGGCGAACCCGCTGCCGATCGAGCAGCTGATCTCCAAAGAGTACGCCGCCGAGCGATCGCGCAGCATCGATCTCCAGCGAGCCGCCCAGACGGTCGTCTCGGGTCCGTGGTCGGACAGCGAGACCGTGTATCTGACGGTCGCCGACGGGGCGGGCAACATGATCTCCCTGATTCAGAGCATCTACAAAGGCTTCGGCTCCTGCATCTGCCCCGACGACGTGGGCTTTCCGATACAGAACCGCGGCGAAGGCTTCTCTCTCGACCCTCGGCACCCGAACTGTCTCGCGCCCGGGAAACGGCCCTTTCACACGATCATCCCCGCCTTCGTCACGCGCGACGAAGAACCGGTCTTGTCGTTCGGGGTGATGGGGGGCGACTTCCAGCCGCAGGGCCACGCACAGGTGCTCAGCAGCATGCTCGACTTCGGTTGCTCGCCGCAGCAGGCCGGCGACGCCGCACGGGTCGAGCATCGAGGCAGCTCGGAGCCCTGGGGAGCGGCCGGCAGTAAGGCTGGACTGGGTGAGGTCGTGTGCGAGCTCGGCGTGTCCAGCGACGTCTGCGAAGAGCTGGCGCGCCGTGGACACCGCGTATGTCGTGAAGCCGTGGCGCACGGCGGCTACCAGGCCATCTGGCGCTGCGAAGAGCCGCGGACCTACTTCGGCGCCTCCGACGCGCGCAAGGACGGGCTCGCGCTGGGTTGGTAGGTGTCGGTCTGATCCCTGCTCGGCGTCACGGCGGATCGCTCGTCGGCAGGATCGTCGTCGAACGGGGGCAGGGGGAGCCGGACCGTGAACTCGGAGCCTCGGCCGACGACGCTGCGCACCGCGATCGATCCTCCCATCTGGTCCACGAGCTCTCGCGTGATCGCGAGTCCCAAGCCGGTACCGCCGAAGCGCCGCGTCGTCGACGAGTCGGCCTGCGAGAACTTCTCGAAGAGCCGCGGCAGCGCTTCCGGCGCAATGCCGATCCCCGTATCGGTCACGGAGAGGAGGACGTCTTTCTCGAGAGTTTCGCCGACGACCATCTGACACCGCAGGTCGACCGAGCCTCGAGCCGTGAACTTGAGCGCGTTGCCGACCAGATTGGTCAGGATCTGGCGAATCCTCAGCTCGTCGCCGAGGACCGACTCCGGAACGTCGGGTGCCAGTACCAGGCGCATCTCGACGTCCTTCTCGATCGAGTTCGCTTCGAGCGAGCGCAGCACGTCGGCGCAGCAGGTCTCGAGATCCATGGGCATTGGATCGAGCTCCAGCTGACCCGCTTCGATCTTCGACAGATCGAGCAGATCGTTGAGCAGCGTCAGGAGTTTGTGTGCCGAATCGTGGGCCGTGTCGACGAAGCCGGCATCTTCCTCGTTCAGATCGCTCGATCTGAGAATGTCGAGCATGCCGAGCACGCCGTTCATCGGCGTCCTCAGTTCGTGGCTCATGTTCGCCAGAAACTCGCTCTTGGCGACCGACGCCGCTTCGGCCTCCTCCTTGGTCTCCAGCAGGGCATCAAAGAGCGTTGCGTTCTCGCGCTCCGAGCGTTGCGCGAGCAGCACGCCGAGAGCGCAGAGTGCCGTGCCGGAGAAGAGGCGGATGAACCCCTCACGGTCGAGTCCTGGAGGGCCCAGGAAGAGCTCGCAGCTGAACATGACCACCAACGAGCCCAGCGTCCAAACGCGCCAGCCGGAGTGACCGGCCACGAGGATCATCAACATGGGGATGAAGCTCGTCAGGAAGAAGGCGATCACGTCCATCGCTCCGCGCTCGAGCGCCGGAATGATGAAGCTGACGAGGACGGATCCGTAGAGCAGATGGGCGGTCAGCTCGAGATCGCCGAGCCGGCGGTGCAGCCACGGCAGGCTGAGGCCGAAGCAGGAAAGGAGCACGACAAGGGCCGCGCTCGTCAGGTTGCCACGGAGAGCCGGCACGAGCGCGGACAGCAGCCGGAGTCCGCCGAAGATCAGACACGCGGAAAGGACCATGCGGGCCCGCGCGAAGCGCCTTGGGTGGCCCTCTTCCGTTTCCAGAAACCGGTCGACCCATCGGCTCGATTGAAGGTTCAGCTCTCGCTCCACAGTCTCACTCCGCGAGAAGCATCGCTGTTTTCCGCGCTCGGATCTGTAGGATGAACGGCAAGCGTCTTGTCCTCTCCGTCGCACCCCGTCAGCAAAGGAGCTCGTCGTGAAGCCGAATCCGATCCTCCGTTTCGTTCCCCGAGCCCTCGCAGTCGCCGCGCTCTGTCTCGCGGCGCCCGCCTTCGCCAACCCGGAGCTCATGGGCACCTGGCGCATGGACCTCGAACGCAGTGAGGCGATGCAGGGCGGGCTCAAGATCGACAACACCTACACGCTCGAGGCGCAGGGAGACGACGTGAAGGTGCGCCGCACCTTCTACCAGGGAGGTCAGAGCACCGGTGTCGACTGGACGTTCGTGACGGACGGGAAGCCGCACGAGATCCCCGGCCTGCGCGAGCCGCGCCTCGCTCGAACGAAGTGGAAGAAGCAGAAGCTCAACGTCAGCTACACGCTCTCCATCGACACTCCGCGCGGCGAGTTCAACCTCGACGTCACCGAGACCTGGTTGCTGAACAAAGCGGGGGAGCTCGAGATTCGCTACTTCACCCGCACTCCGCGCGGCCCGCAGAACCGCGTCGAGATCTACGTGCGCGAGCCCGGTTCGGCCGAACGATGATCGCGGCCCTGACGCCGTTTCGGAGCTCGTTTCGTGGGCGGATCACGGGGCTCCTCCTGATCCTGGTCGGGACGATGGTTCCCTGGCGAGCCGCGTGGTCTCAGGAGACCGTTGCCGACGACCTGCTGCGAATCGAGATCGCCGACCTGGGAGCCTGTCGCGGCTGCGCTGGCAGCATGGAAAGGAGCTTGGACAAGCTCGCCTTCGTCACCGATGCCCGACTCGACTCTGAGGATCCTGTCCTCGTGCTGCGACTCGCTGCGGATCTCGAGATCGACGAGCTCGCCGTCCGTGATGCAGTGCGGAACAAGGGCTACACCGCCGGCAGGATCGAAGTCCAACTGCGCGGGCGGATCAGCCCCGACGGACGCGAGTTCAGGCGCCCGGGCACGACGCGAGCCTGGCCCCTCCGTTGGCCTGTGGGCACCGAGGTCGGCGACGGCGAAGTGCTGCTGGGTGCGGTCGTGATCTCCGAAGGCGACGAGTCCCTTCTGGAAGTTCTCCGCCTGCCCGGCGCAGCGGCCTCCGAAGACTCGTCTCGCCCCTGAGCGGTCAGAAGCTGAGCTCGCCGCCGCTGCGCGAGACCGCCGTCCCCGAGAAGAAGGGCTGAAGGGTTCGAGCGCATTGCCAAAGCCGGACAGGGTGGGACCGCGCTGACGCAGGGCGTTGAGGATCTCGCGACGCTTCTACCGGAGCTCGATCGAGCCCGCGAGCAGGAAGGCGGCGATCGGTCGACCCGAGATCAGCGCCCTCTGGATTCCGGGCGTCGAGGGCATCGAGTCGGTGGCTCGGTACGAAGAACTCGGAGTGGCCCGGCCTGTCGTGCCGACGCCGGCGATCGTCGGCAGTGGCCACCCGGTCGGGGTGATCCAGCGGTTCGTCGAAGAGATGCTGCCGCAGCTCTCCAGACCGTGCCGCCTCGACTCGATCTCGGGCCCCTCGTTTCGTACAATGAGTCGTGAAAACCCACCTCCGCGGACGACGACTGACAACGCCCCTGGCCAGCCTCCACGGCCGGATTCCGGAGTTCGTCCGCCCATCGAGGAGTGAGTCCATGATCCGTAACGTCACTGCCATCCTCACGATCGTCCTCTGCGTTCTGCTCACCTTTCCTGCGTCGGCGCAGGAGTCCGGGCGTCGCGCCGAGGCTGCCTATTCGGTCGACCAGAACGCGCTGATCGGTGCCGCCGGGCGTCCCGGCGACTGGCTCAGCTACGGCCGCACCTACAAGGAGCAGCGCTTCTCGCCGCTCGATCAGATCACCGACGAGAACATCGGCGAGCTCGGTATCTCCTGGGTCTACGAGCTCGGTTCCAAGCGCGGTATCGAGGCAACTCCGCTGATCATCGACGGCATCATGTACACGACGGGCGCCTGGTCGAAGCTCTATGCTCTCGACGTGGTCTCGGGCGAGCCGCTTTGGGAGTACGACCCGAAGGTCCCCAAGGCGACAGCGATGAAGGCCTGCTGCGACGTCGTCAACCGTGGCGCGGCTCTCTACAACGGCAAGGTCTTCGTCGGTACCCTCGACGGTCGGCTCGCGGCGGTCGACGCCGAGACGGGCAAGGAGGTCTGGGTGGCCGAGACGGTCGATCCCGACAAGCCCTACACGATCACCGGCGCACCGCGCGTCGTCAAAGGCAAGGTGATCATCGGCAACGGCGGCGCCGAATACGGGGTGCGCGGCTACGTTTCGGCCTACGATGCCGAGACCGGCGAACTGGCCTGGCGCTGGTTCACGGTCCCGGGCAACCCCGCCGACGGCTTCGAGAACGAAGCGATGAAGAAGGCCGCCGAGACCTGGAACGGCGAGTGGTGGCACAACGGTGGCGGCGGAACCGTCTGGGACTCGATCATCTTCGATCCCGAGCTCGACCTGCTCTACATCGGCGTCGGCAACGGCTCTCCCTGGAATCAGAACCTGCGCAGCCCCGGCGGCGGTGACAACCTCTTCCTCTCGTCGATCGTCGCTCTCCGTCCCGACACCGGTGAGTACGTCTGGCACTACCAGACGGTCAACGGCGACACCTGGGATTACACCGCGACGCAGCCGCTGATGCTCGCCGAACTGGCTATCGACGGCCGGGTCCGCAACGTCATCATGCAGGCCCCGAAGAACGGCTTCTTCTACGTTCTCGACCGCGAGACTGGAGAGCTGCTCTCGGCCAAGAACTATGTGACGACGACGTGGGCGAGCCACGTCGACATGGAGACGGGACGCCCCGTCGAGCTCCCGGGAGCGCGCTTCACCGACTCCACCACGGTGGTCTTTCCCGGACCTCTCGGCGGTCACAACTGGCATCCGATGAGCTACAGCCCGCTCACGGGGCTGGTGTACATCCCGGCGATGGAGATGTCGAACTTCTACGTGCCGGACACGAACTACGAAGTCCAGGAAGGCCAGTGGAACCTCGGCGTTCGCGTCGCTCAGCCCGAGGACGTGCCCAAGGAGGTCGCCGATCAGCTGGGCCTGACACAGCAGCAGATCGCTGAAGACGCTCCGGCCGAGCTCCTCACGGGCCACCTGCTGGCTTGGGACCCGGTCCAGCAGAAAGAGGTCTGGCGCGCCCAGTACGACGTGCCTTGGAGCGGCGGCACGCTCTCGACCGCCGGCAATCTCGTCTTCCAGGGCACGCCGAACGGCATGCTGCGCGCCTACCGCGCCTCCGACGGTGAGCTTCTCTGGGAGTCCTACACCGGAAGTGGCGTCATCGCGGCCCCGATCACCTTCTCGGTGGGCGAGACGCAGTACATCGCCATCATGAGCGGTTGGGGCGGTGCCTTTGGCGTCGTCGGCTCGCGCTCCGCACGCAAGGCGGTCGAGTCCGAGGGACGAATCCTCGTCTACTCGCTCGGCGCCGAGGGCAAAGAGCCCGAGCGCAAGGAGCGTAAGCCCGTCGAGCTGACCGCGATTCCGCATGACACGAGCGACACTCAGGTGAAGGAAGGCCGAGCGCTCTTCAACCGCTACTGCGCCGTGTGCCACGGCTACGGTGCGACCGGCGGAGGCGTCATTGCCGACATCCGCGAGTCCGCGCCTCGCATCTTCGACAACTACGACGCGATCGTGCTCGAAGGGCGCCGCGTCGAGCGCGGCATGCCGAAGTTCGACTCGGTTCTCGACAAGGACGCCGTCGCGCTCATTCGCTCCTACGTGCTGCATCGTCGGGACGCGTGGCGTGACGAGCTGGCTGCCCAGGCGGCCGCCGGCGGAGACGACTAGGATGCCCGTTGGCGGTCGCGATCTGAGCCCGTACGGCTTCGACCTCAGTGGCAAGGTGGCTGTCGTCACGGGCGGAAGCCGAGGACTCGGGCTCGAGATGTGTCGCGCCTTCGCCGCGCTCGGTGCCGAGGTCGTCGTGGCCAGCCGCAAGCTCGAGGCGTGCGAGGCGGCCGCGGCCGAGATTCAGGAGACGACGGGGCAGCGGTGCCTCGGCGCCTCCTGCCACGTCGGCGACTGGCAGGCCTGCGACGACCTCGTCGAGACGGCCTACGAGCACTTCGGCAGGGTCGACGTGCTCGTCAACAACGCCGGCATGTCGCCGCTCTACGAGTCGCTCGATCAGGTCTCGGAGGCCCTCTACGACAAGGTGCTGCAGGTCAACCTGCGTGGTCCTTTTCGTCTGGCTTCTCTGGTCGGCGCTCGGATGGCACGAGGTGACGGCGGCTCGATCATCAACGTCAGCAGCATCGCCGCTGTGCAACCGGGTGGGCACGAACTGCCCTACGCGATGGCCAAGGCCGGACTCAACGCGATGACGGTCGGACTGGCCCGGACCTTTGGGCCGAAGGTGCGCGCAAACTGCATCATGCCCGGGCCGTTCCTGACCGACATCAGCAAGGCCTGGGACCTCGAGGCCTTCGCGCAGCGTGCCAAGGAGTCCATCCCTTTGCAGCGGGGCGGTGAAGCGCACGAGGTGGTCGGGGCCGCGCTCTATCTGGCCAGCGACGCTTCGAGCTATACGACCGGCGCGGTCCTGAAGATCGACGGCGGCAGCGCCTGGTCTCCTGCCTAGCCGCGCGCGATCCGCTCGCCCCGGGCTGCCAGCCCGAGCCGGGTCGTTCGCGACCTACGGACGAAGTGGCGCTCGTCGGACCGCAGCTCGACCTCACGCTGGCACCCGACGAACTCGTCTGCCCGTTGGGGCCAGCGGGCTGGCAAGAAGACGTTGCTACGCGCTTTGGCGGGACCTCGAAGGCCGCTAGCAGCGTGTCGAGGGCCGGGGAGGAACTTGGCCGGCTCTCGGTGCGCCAACTGAGGGGCCGCTAACCGCGGTCGTTGGCGGGAGCGATGAGCTCTTCGATCGGTACCGGATAGCCGAAGTAGAAGCCCTGGGCCTGGTCGCATTCGCAGGAGCGAAGGAAGTCCGCCTGCGCTTCTGTCTCGACGCCCTCGGCCACCACCTCGAGGTCCAGATGATGGGCCATGGCGACGAGAGACCGCAGGATCGCCTGGTTACTGCGATCGGAGTCGCAAGTCTGCACGAAGCTGCGGTCGATCTTGAGCTTGTCGATCGGAAGATCCTTGAGGTGGCTGAACGAGGAGTAACCGATACCGAAGTCGTCGATTGCGATCTGCACCCCGAGCTCCTTCAGCTCCCCGAACATCTTGGCCGCCCCGGTCGGGTCTTCCATGATGGCGCTCTCGGTGAGCTCGATCTCGAGCCGCTTCGGCTCGACGTCGTACTCCGCGAGCGTGCGCGTGACGTTCTGCACGAACGACGGATCGCTGAGCTGGCGGGCCGAGACGTTGACGGCAATACGCCCACGGATGTCGCTCGCCAGCCTCGAGGACTGGCGGCTCGCCTCGTGCAGCACGAGGTTGCCGAGCGGCATGATCAGACCCGACTCTTCGGCGATGTCGAGGAACTCTCCGGGATAACGGATGCCGTGGGTACCGGGCCAGCGGACCAGCGCCTCGACGCCGGTCATCGCGCCGTTCGCAAGCGACACTTGAGGCTGGTAGTGCAGCAGGAGCTTGCGCGACTCGATCGCGGCGCGGAGGTCATTCTCGATGCGCAGGCGCTCGAGTGACTGCCGATGCATGTCCGGCTGGTAGAGGCGGTAGCGGTTGCCGCCGCGTGCCTTGGCGTCGTACATCGCTCCGTCGGCGCGAGCCAGGAGGTCTTCAGCGTCTTCGGCGTCCTCGGGAAAGAGCGCGAGTCCGATGCTGGCGTTGATCGCGAGGCGATGGCCCTCGAGCTCGAAGGGCTCGCGCAGCACGTCGAGAATGCCCTCGGCGACGACGTAGATCGCACGCTCGCTGTTGACGTTGTTGATCAGGAGCGCGAACTCGTCGCCGGCGAGTCGTGCGACCGTGTCCTCCGTGCGGGTTCGACTCATGAGGCGCTTCGCCACCTCGGTCAGGTAGTCGTCTCCGACGCTGTGCCCGAGGGAGTCGTTGATCTGTTTGAAGCGATCCAGATCGACGAAGACGACGAGCAGCTTGGTTCGGATGCGGCGGCTGTGGGCGATGGCCTGCTCGAGACGCTCCAGGAACATCCGGCGATTTGGCAGGCTGGTGAGCTGGTCGTGGTACGCGAAATAGGTGAGCGCGTCCTTCGACTTCTTTCGCTGCGTGACGTCGCGGAAGCTCCAGACGCTGCCCACCACCTCGCGGTCGAGCGTGTGGGGCTTGACGTACAGCTCGACGAAGCGGCCATCGCACGTCTCGAGCTCCACCTGTTCGACCTGATCAGCGTTCCGTGGCTGCTCGAAGTGCCGGCGCACTCGTTCGAGCTTCTCGGGCCGGGCGAGCTGCTGGGAAACGGTGGCCAAGTGCGTGTCCCGGCTGCCCGAGGCTTCCCAGTACTCGGTAAAGGTCTGGTTGCAGTAGGAGACCCGTCCCTCGGTATCGAGGAGGAGGAGGCCGTCGGCGGTGGAATCGAGAGCGGCGCGCAGCAGTTCGTCGCGCCGCCCAGAGCCCGAAGCATCGAGGACGACGGCAGAGCCGTTGCTGAAGCGGGTCACCTGAACGGTCTCCTCGCTGCCGACCTCGCCCGCCAGAGCCGCGCCGAGGACCTCATTCCATGCGGCGAGAGGCGTTCCCAACGACCCGCCGAGCTCTTCGCCCGGGGCTCCGACGGCGGCTGCAACGACACCGTCGGCGTCGACGCAGAAGACGCTGCGCGGGCGTCGGTGTACGACACGGGCAACGAGCTCGCGGGCGCGCTCGAGATCCTCTTCGAGGTTCGCCCGATCTTGCTCATAACGAAGATAGGTTGCTCCCACCTCGCTGATGAGCCTCTGCAGTTCTTCGGGTGCTTCGCCGCCGAGCGCTGCTTCGAGCTGCTCGGACAAGAGAGGGTGCTGAGTCATGGCGGGCGATCGCAGGCGCAAAGCCTGTGCAGAAGGCGCTGCAAGCGCGATGCCCATCGCCCGAAGCGCTGTGTTTTCAACAGTTTCGCGGGAAGCAACCGCGTCGGACGCGAACCGGTGGACGACGGGTTGTGCGCCGAGTGTCACGGATTGTCGGTCGGAGCGAGACTCAGAGGCCGAGGATGCTCGTCTGTCCGCTGTAGAACATGCCGGCGATGCAGCCGCTGAGAAGCGTCGCCAGAATCGCCGCGGCGAGGCTCTTGAACGCCAGCGACGTCAGGTCGCCCATGCGGGAGCCGGCGAGTGCGCCGAAACCTCCGACGGCGATGCCGACGCCGGCGACGTGGGCGAAGCCACAGAGCGCGTAGGAGAGCACGAGCACCGTACGAGGCGAGATGCTGTCGGCGGCAGCCAGCGCCCCGAGTTCCTGATAGCTGACGACTTCGGTGAGCAGCGTGCGCTGCCCCAGAAGTCTCGCCGCTTCTGTGACGTCGGCGGACTCGAGTCCGAGGAGCCAGGCGAACGGCTGAAAGGCCCAGCCGAGCATCGTGATGACGGTGATGCCCTCAGGGCCTCCGAAGAGCTCGATGCCGCGGCTCAGCACCGCGTCGAAGAGACCGACGATGCCGAGAACGGCGATGATGATGGCGGTGATGCCGGCAGCGATACGCAAGCCGTCGGTCGCTCCGGTGGCGAGTGCCGCGACGGCGTTCGGCTCGCGCTTCTGCTCGGCCATCTGCGGGACCATGCCGAGTGTCTCGGGTGTCTCGCGCTCGGGCAGCATGAGCTTCGTCGCGACGACGGCGCAGGGAATCGTCAGGACGGAGGCCGACATGAGGTGGCCGGCGATCCGTGGAAAGTCCTGCTGCAGAAAGGCGACGTACACGGCGAGCGTCGTCGAGGCGGCGGTGGCCAGGTTCGTCGTGAGAACGGTGTGCAACTCGGAGAGCGTCATGCGCGGCAGATAGGGGCGGATCGCCGCTGCCGTCTCGACGCCGAAGAAGAGGTGGACGGCCGAAGTCAGCGCTTCCGCGCCGGAGAGGTTCAGGGTGCGGTGAAAGAGCCGGGCGAAGGCCTTGACCACCGGCTCGATGAGACCGAAGTGGTGAAGGAGCGACATGAAGGCGCTGAAGAAGATGACCGCGGGCAGCACCTGGGCCGCGACGACGAAGCCGATGGACGGCTCGCCGCCCGACGTCTCCTGACCGGGGCTCAGGGCGAGCGGCCCGAAGAGGAAGCCCGCCCCCTGGTTGCTGGCGTTGAGGAGTGCCATGACGGCGTCGTTGAGGACCACGAGCAGGCGCTGCGTGGCCGGTACGAGAAAGACGACGGCGCCCATCGCGAAGGCGAGCAGCGTCGAGCCGATGACGGCGCGCCAGGCGACAGGGCGGCGGCAGCCCCCGAGCAGCCAGGCGAGCAGGCAGAAGGCGCACCAGCCGAGGAGCGACTGCGCGTTGAGCAGGCTCAACCTGCGGCTCCCTCCAGAGTCGCCGCGATGCGCGGTGCCAGCCGCCCGATCTCCTCGCGCACGGCGTCGAGGTCGAGATGGACCAGCCTGCGGTTCTCGACGACCCGGCGGCCGCCGACATAGACATCGCGTACGTCCGCTCGACCCGCAGCGAAGACGAGATGATGCACGGCGTCGAAGAGGGGGGTGGCGTGCGGGCCGTCGAGATCGAGCAAGATGAAGTCGGCGAGACGTCCCGCTTCGAGAACGCCGGTGTCGAGGCGCATCGCCTCGGCGCCCCGCACGGTCGCCATGTCGAACGCCTGCCGCGCCGAGACGGTCGTCGGGTTCATGGTCCGGCCCTTGTGCAGGATGGCCGCGAGGCGCAGCCCGAGCCAGGGGTCCATGTCATTGCCGCTGATCGGGCCGTCCGTGCCGAGCGTCACGCGCACACCCGCGTCGAGCATCTCGGGGACCGGGGCGATCCCCGAGCCGAGCTTGAGGTTCGAGACGGGGTTGTGGGCCACGGTCGAGTCGGTCGCTCGAATGATCTCGAGATCGCCCGGCTCGAGATGAACGCAGTGCGCGAGGACGGTCCGCG
>JBCCLJ010000079.1:0-27773 GCA_039026915.1 Acidobacteriota bacterium | reverse complement strand
GATGAAATCACGCCTGCGCTCGCCCTGTTTCGAGGCTCCGGTCCGCGAGCGGACCTGCGCGGTCCATGCGACCTCCGGCCGCGTCGCTTGCCGGGTGCCCGGCGTGATGAAATCACGCCTGCGCTCGCCCTGTTTCGAGGCTCCGGTCCGCGAGCGGACCTGCGCGGTCCATGCGGCCTCCGGCCGCCTTGCTTGCCGGGAATTCTCGAGATAGGGGTGCTGGTGCTCGAGGTGAGGGTACCGTCGGAGGGCGGAGGGGGCAGCCTTGCCGCGAGCAGGGCAGCTTTGACTGAACTCAGAGTCAGTAGGCGCTCCGCAGAAGGGTGCAGCCCCTGATCGTGGCTGGGCTCCGAAACGCCGCTGCAACCAACCGCGCTACTCTCCCTCCCAGGAGGACCCACCATGCTTCGTTACTTCGCCTTCTTTCTGCTCTTGCTCCTTGGCCTGCCGGCCCCGCACCTCGTCGCGCAAGAGGAGTCCGACGCACCCCCGCCCGACGTCGAAGGCTTCACCGAGCTCGAGTCGACGCGACAGGGCGAAGTCACGATTGCGGGAGAGAAGGTGCGCTACGAAGCCAAGGTCGGAGACCTTCTTCTGCGTAGCGATGTCGACGGCGAGGCGAGCGAGCCCATGGCAAGGTTCACCTTTGTCTCGTACGAGAGGACCGGCGTCGAAGATCGCCATCTGCGACCCGTGACCTTCGCCTTCAACGGCGGCCCCGGCTCGGCTTCCGTGTGGGTTCATCTGGGCGCCTTTGGCCCCAAGCGCGCTCTGCTCGACGACGAGGGTTTTCCGAACACTCCGCCTCCCGGAAAGCTCGTCGACAACGAGTACTCCCTGCTCGACGCGACGGACCTGGTCTTCATCGATCCGGTGAGCACGGGGTTCAGCCGCTCGGCGCCCGGCGAGGACGCGAGTCAGTTTCACGGCTACACCAACGATGTCGCTTCGATCGGCGAGTTCATTCGTCATTGGGTGACGCGCAACGGTCGCTGGGCCTCGCCGAAGTTCCTCGCCGGCGAGAGCTACGGTACGACGCGTGCGGCGGGTCTTGCCGAGTATCTGCAGGGCCGGCACGGCATGTACCTCAACGGCATCTGCCTGATCTCCTCGGTGATCAACTGGCAGACCAAGGTCTTCAACGTCGGCAACGATCTACCGCATCTGCTCATCCTGCCGACGATGACGGCGGCTGCCTGGTACCACGGCAAGCTGCCCGAGCGCTTCGAGACGCTGGAGGCGGCGCTTGCCGAGTCGGAGGAGTTCGTCCTCGGCGACTACGCGACGGCGCTGATGCAGGGAGATCGGCTTCCAATCAAAGAGCGTCAGCGGATCCGTTCGCGCATCGCCGAGCTGACGGGCTTGAGCGAAGCCTACGTCGGGCAGACCGATCTGCGTCCGGAGATCTTCCGCTTCACCAAGGAGCTTCTGCGCTCGGAAGCCAAGACCGTCGGCCGCCTCGACGCCCGCTTCACAGGGCGCGACCTCGACAGTGCCGGCGAGCGCTTCGAGTACGACCCTTCGAGTGCGGTCACGACGGGCTGGTACGTGTCGCTGATGAACGACTATCTGCGTCGCGACCTCGGTTATCCGCGGGAGCTCCCGTTCCGGGCGTCGGCAGGCGCTGCGGTACGCCCCTGGAACTACCACGAAACGGGGCGCACCCGCGGCTACGGCACCAACGCCTACGCCAACTACGCCGAGACTCTGCGCTCGGCGATGTCCCGCAATCCCTACCTCAAGGTACTGGTCATGAGCGGCTACTACGACTTCGCGACGCCCTACTTCGCCACCGACTACACCGTCGATCACATGCAGCTCGCCCCGGAGCTCAGGAAGAACATCGTCGTCGAGTACTACGAGGCGGGCCACATGATGTACATCCGCCTGGCCGATCTCGCGAAGTTCCGGGAGGACTACCTCGAGCTGATTCGGAGTGCCCAGGAGCGTTGACGGGAGCGCCTCCTGCGAGGCAGGTCTCGAAGAGACCCGAGACCGCCTGGTCTCCCTGAAACCAGTCGGCCCGTACCGAGGCCAGCGAGGAGCCGAGTCCGTCTTGGTCGGGCGTAGCAACGGTCACTCTCTCGGCAGCGGCCGACGCTCGAGTTTGCTCTGCCGTACCATTTAGCGATGCGACCTTCTCGCCGGCTGTTCTCACCCTCGCTTCTCATATTGCTGGCGCACGCTGCGTGGTGGGTTTCCTCGGCGGCAGCGACGGAACCTCTCCAGGTTCGTCGCGCCACGGCGCCGATCGCCGTCGACGGCAACCTGGAAGACACCGAGTGGGGAAACGCCCTCGCGCTCCCGCTACCGTTCGAGTTCCTGCCGAACGACAACACTCCAGCCCTCGTCGAGACGACGGGCTACATCACCTTCACGAGCACCCACCTCTACGTCGCCTGGCGTTGCCTCGACCCCGATCCACAGCAGATCAGGGCTCACCTGACGGACCGCGACGACGTCGCGACCCTGTCGCGTGACGATCACGTCGTTCTGCTTCTCGACTCCTTCAACGACGAGCGCCGCGCCGTGCAGCTGCGCGTCAACCCCTTCGGAGTGCAGGCCGACGCGCTGACCAGCGAGCCCTACGCCGAGGACTTCTCCTACGACCTCATCTGGAAGTCGGCCGCACGCATCACGGACGACGGCTGGACGGCGGAAATTGCGGTGCCCTTCGCGCAGCTGCGCTTTCCCGGCCGCGAGGGCGAGCAGACGTGGGGCGTGTCGCTCCATCGCTCCTGGCCGCGAAACGTTCGCCACCGAACGGCAACGCAGAAGCGGGATCGCAACCTCACCTGCATCCTCTGTCAGATTTCGAAGGTGCGCGGTTTCGAAGGGCTGAAGCCCGGTCGCAACCTCGAGATCGCTCCGACGCTCACCGGGCTTCGCAACGAGCGGCTCGAGTCCTTCGGGCAGACCGCGGACTCGACCGACGAGCTCGACGCCGGTCTTTCCATGCGCTGGAGCCCGACACCCAACTGGACGCTCAACGGCGCCGTGAACCCGGACTTCTCGCAGGTCGAAGCGGACGCCGCACAGCTCGCGGTCAACCAGCGCTTCGCACTCTTCTTTCGCGAGCAGCGCCCCTTCTTTCTCGAGGGTTCCGATCTGTTCACGACGCCGATCCAGGCGGTCTTCACGCGCACGGTGCGGGACCCGGATTGGGGACTCAAGCTCACCTCCAAGCAGGGCGCGAACGCTCTGGGTGTCTTTACCGCGGGCGACGCCGCGAACGGCTTCGTTCTGCCGGGCAACCAGTTTTCGCAGACGGCCTTCCTCGACGAAGAGGTGTCGAGTGGCGTGGTGCGCTACCGCCGTGACGTCGGCGTGAACTCCTCTGTCGGCATGCTCTGGGCCGGGCGCGAGGGAGACGGTCCGTACAGCAACCACGTCTACGGCCTCGATACGTATCTCTTGCTCGACTCGAAGCACCAGATCCAGGCGCAGTACCTGCGCTCGCGCACGCGCTACCCCGGTCAGATCTCGACGGATTTCAGCCAGCCCTTCGGAGCCTTCGAGGACGACGCGCTGCAGCTCGGCTACAACTACAACTCCCGCGACTGGCAGAACTGGCTCTGGTTCGAGGAGCGCGGCGAAGGCTTTCGAGCCGACAGCGGCTTCGTGCCGCAGGTCGACTATCGCTCCGTCAACGGCGGCGTCTTGCGCAGGTGGTGGGGAGAGCCCGGGGACACGCTGCGTGAGCAGACCACCTTCGTTCGCTACAAGCGCTCGGAACAGGAGAGCACCGGCCTGCTCAACGCAGAGACGGTCGACGCCGAGTACTTCTTGGCCGGCCCGCTGCAGTCTCTGGGCCTCGTTTCGGTCAGATACGGCCGCGAGCGTTTCCTCGACGTGGTGCACGAGAACCTGTTCGAGGTGAGCGCGTTCGGATCGTTCCAGCCGACGGGCGATCTGCAGTTCGACCTCTGGGCCTCTTACGGCGACGAAATCGATCTGGTGAACAACCGGGTCGGTGACCAGTGGGTCACGAACACGCAGGTCCGCTGGCGCCCCGGCCGCCGACTCAACCTCTTTCTCGACCACACGACGCAGTCTCTTCATCTGCCGACTCGACTCGAGCGGGGCCAGGTCACGCGGGGCGGCGACATCTTCGAAGTTCAGCTCACCCAGCTGCGCACCGTCTACAACCTGGACGTTCGCAACTTCGTGCGCTTGGTGCTGCAGTATCAGGACCTGCGCCGCGACGTCGCGCTCTATCCCTTCGAGATCGAGCCCGAAGAAGACACTCTGCTCGTGCAGTTTCTGTACTCCTTCATCTTGAACCCGCAGACGGTGATCTTCGCGGGCTACTCCGAGAATCGTCTCGGGATTCAGGGCGTGACTCTGGAGCAGACGGATCGGCAGTTCTTCGTGAAGCTGGGGTACGCCTGGTTGCCGTGAGGCGACTTGGCGTGCTGGCTAGCACGCCGTCACCTCCTGTTGGATGCTTTGGCGGGCTTCGCCCGCCTCCGCGCTCCAAGCTCGCTGCGCTCGCGTCGCTTGGCCCGACGTACTCGCGCTGGTGGATACCAGCGCTGCGCTCGTCCTGTTCGATTCTCCGGTCCGCCGAGCGGACCTGCGCGCCGTAGCGAACGGAGTCGACTCCTTGAGTAAGGTGGCCTCCGTTCGCGGAGGGCGAATGACGGCCCTTTGATGGGGGAGGTAGACGTCATTCGCCTTGTCCATGCGAGCTTCGCTCGCGTCGCTTGCCCGGCGTGCTCGCGCTGGTGGGTACCAGCGCTGCGCTCGCCCTGGTCGATGCTCCGGTCGCTTCGCGACCTGCGCGCCGTAGCGAACGGAGTCGACTCCTTGAGTAAGGTGGCCTCCGTTCGCGGAGGGCGAATGACGGCCCATTGATGGGGAAGGTAGACGTCATTCGCCTTGTCCAAGCTCGACACCCTCCTGCGTCATTGCGAGGAGCGCCGACGCTGACTTCGGCGCTGCCGAAGTCGCGGCGGCCGACGCGGCGATCGGACCAAAGTCAGCGCCCCAGCTCCGCTGAGCCCCCCGGTACACTCCCGACACCTATTCGAGTACCAACGAGAGCCCCCGGCTCGGAGACCCGACATGCCTTTTCAACGTCTCCTCATTGCCAATCGTGGCGAGATCGCGGTGCGTATCGCGCGCGCGGCCGCCGACCTCGGTATCCCTTCGGTCGCCGTCTACTCGGACGACGACGCGGGGGCGCTGCACACGCTGATCGCTGACGACGCGGTAGCGCTCGGTGGTCTCGGCGTGCCGGCCTACCTCGACCTCGACAACGTCGTCGACATCGCTCAGGAGACGGGCTGCGATGCGGTGCATCCGGGCTATGGCTTCCTCTCGGAGAACGCGGCCTTCGCTCGCGCCTGCGAGGCGGCGGGGCTGACCTTCGTCGGACCGCCAGCCGAGATGCTCGAGGAGTTCGGCGACAAGAGCCGGGCCCGCTCCGCTGCGGCCGCGGCCGGGGTGCCGACGTTGCGCGGTATCGATCGCGCGGTCACGCTCGAGGAGGCCCAGGACTTTCTCGCGGGACTCGGTGACGGTGGTGCCTTGATGATCAAGGCGATCAGTGGTGGTGGCGGTCGCGGGTCCCGAGCGGTGACCGATGCGAGCGAGCTGCCTTCTCTCTTCGAGCGCTGCCGATCCGAGGCGCTCAGCGCCTTCGGCAACGGTGACCTCTACGTCGAAGAGCTCGTTGCCCGCGCGCGCCACATCGAGGTGCAGATCGCCGCCGACAACGCCGGACACGTCGTGCACCTCGGCGAGCGCGAGTGCAGTGTGCAGCGTCGCTACCAGAAGGTCATCGAGATCGCGCCGGCGCCGGCGCTCAACCCGGAGCTGCGCGACGAGCTGCTGCAGGCGGCGGTCGGACTCGCGCTGCACACCGGCTACCGGAACCTCGGCACCTTCGAGTTCCTCGTCGATGCTTCGGGAGCCCCCGGCAGGGAAGAGCGTTTCGCCTTCATCGAGACCAACGCGCGGCTGCAGGTGGAGCACACGGTGACGGAAGAAGTGACCGGGGCCGATCTCGTACAGGCTCAGATCCAGCTCGCCGCGGGGGCCACTCTCGAACAGCTGGGCTTGAGCGAAGCGCCGCTGCGGCGCGGCTTCGCCGTGCAGGCGCGCGTCAACCTCGAGACGCTGCAGCCCGACGGCACGGTGAAGCCGGGCATGGGGACGCTGACGGCCTACGACGCGCCGAGTGGACCGGGCGTGCGCACCGACGGCTTCGGCTTCACCGGCTTCACGCCGAGCGCCTCCTTCGATTCGCTCCTCGCCAAGGTCATCGCCTGGTCGCCGTCGAGCGATCCGCAGGCGGCCGTCTCGCGTGCGAGCCGAGCTCTGAGCGAGTTTCGGATCGAAGGGGCCACGGCGAACGTCCCGTTTCTCCAGCAGGTCCTGGCGCGCCCGGAGCTCACTTCGGGAGAGCTGCACACGCGCTTCGTCGACGAGCATCTCGAGCAGCTGACGGCGCCTCACGAGGGACGTGAGCGCCATGCTGCAGCTCGTCCGGCAGCGGCGGGTGATGGCGGTCACGCCGGTGCGCAGGTCGACACGAGCGACCCGCTCGCCCTCTTTGCCTACGACGAGTCCGTCAAGCAGCAACAGTCGTCGGCCGTCGAGGAGGAGCCCGAGCCGGTCAGCCTGGAAGGTCCCGACGGTTCGGTCGGTCTGCCGACGCCGATGCAGGGCACGATCGTCGAGATCCAGGTCGAGGAGGGCGACACCGTTCGTGCCGGCCAGTCCCTCGTTGTCATGGAGTCGATGAAGCTGCAGCACGACATCGCGGCGGTCTCGGGCGGTGTCGTCTCACGGGTTGCTGTTTCGGTGGGCGAGGTGATTCGCGAGGGCTACCCGATCGTCTACGTCATGGAAGACGATTCGCTGGCCGACTGGGAAGGCGAAGGCGAAGAGCTCGACCTCGATCACGTGCGCGACGATCTCGCGCTGCTCTACGAGCGTCGCGCCTATACGCAGGATGAGAACCGTCCCGAGGCGGTGGCGCGGCGGCGCAAGACCGGTCAGCGCACCGCACGCGAGAACATCGCCGACCTCGTCGACGACGGTAGCTTCAGGGAGTTCGGGCCGCTCGTCGTAGCGGCGCAGCGCGCACGACACAGCGAGCAGTACCTGCGCGAGCGCACGCCGGCCGACGGTTGGATCGCAGGGCTCGCGCAGATCAACGGCGATCTCTTCCCGCCCGAGAAGGCGCGTTGCATCGCCGGGTCTTACGACTACACGGTGCTCGCCGGCACGCAGGGGCAGCGAAACCACTACAAGCAGGATCGCATGTTCGGTCTGGCGAACCGCTTCCGTCTGCCGTTTGTGCTCTTCTCCGAGGGCGGCGGGGGGCGTCCGGGCGACACCGGCCGCGAAGGCGGCGTCGGTATCGACACGGACACGTTCACGCAGTGGGCCAAGCTCTCGGGCAAGGTGCCCCTCGTCGGCATCAACTCGGGGCGGTGCTTTGCCGGCAATACGGCGCTGCTCGCCTGCTGCGACGTGATCATCGCAACGGAGGACTCGACGATCGGCATGGGCGGCCCAGCGATGATCGAAGGCGGCGGCCTCGGCATCTACACACCCGAAGAGATCGGTCCGATGTCAGTGCAGGTGCCGAACGGCGTCGTCGACCTTCTGGTGGAGGACGAAGCGGCGGCGGTGGAGGTGGCGAAGAAGTACCTCGGCTACTTCCAGGGCGATCTCGCGGAGTGGGAGGAGGAAGACCAGCGCAAGATGCGACACATCGTGCCGGAGAACCGAGTGCGGACGTACGACATGCGCGACGTCATCCGCACACTCGCCGACAAGGGCTCCGTGCTCGAGATCCGCCGGGACTTCGGCGTCGGCATCATCACCGCGTTCGTGCGCATCGAAGGCAAGCCGGTGGGGCTCATCGCCAACAACCCGCACCACCTCGCCGGTGCGATCGACAGCGACGGCTCCGACAAGGGCGCGCGCTTCCTGCAGCTCTGCGAGGCGTTTGGCCTGCCCGTGATCTCGCTCATGGACACGCCCGGCATCATGGTCGGCCCCGACGTCGAGAGGTCGGCGCTCGTGCGCCACTGCGCCCGCATGTTCGTCACCGGCGCCAACCTGACGGTGCCGATGTTCGGCGTCATCGTGCGCAAGAGCTATGGCCTCGGCGTGCAGGCGATGTGCGGCGCCAGCTCCCTCGTACCGATGTTCACCGTCGCCTGGCCGACGGCCGAGTTCTCGGGCATGAACATCGAAGGTGCAGTGAAGCTCGGCTACCGCAAGGACCTCGCCGCGATCGAAGACCCAGAGGAACGTCGCGCGAAGTACCAACAGATGGTCGACGCAAGCTACGAGCGCGCCAAAGCGGTGAACTCGGCCGTCTTTTACGGCATCGATGACGTCATCGACCCGGCGGAGACGCGCGGCTGGATCGCGGCGGGGTTGAAGAGTGTGCCGGCGGAGACGGAGCGGCGAGAGCGCGGTTGGGTCGACGCCTGGTGAGGCCACGATGACCGACTTCCGCTCCGGAGTCCGTCTGAACACCTAGAGGCCGCGCCTCCAGTGCGGCCTGGATGGAGAGGGGGCTCTGTGGCGGTGAGTCGAAGGCGCCGGTGGTTCTGGACGCTCGGGGGGGTGACGGTTGCCCTCTTTGTCGCTCTGCTGGTTCAGGGAAGAGATTTGACGAACGAGACGAGTCCGCGCGGCATCGTCTCGCTCGAACTCCGAGCCGACGATCCCAAGCTGGCGACCAGGATCGTGCAGCGTTGGCGTTGCGAAGACGACTTGGCGTCCTTCGACAGGCGGGGCGGACGCGCTCCCTGTGCTCGGCAGAAAGGCGGCCTGGCATCAGTCGCACGCTGGCAGGTCTACCTGGACTTTCCCTTCATTGCCGCCTACGGCGTCTTCTTCTTCCTGGCGGCAGTCTTCCTCAAGAAGAACCTCGAGGCGCTCGCATCGGCCCCTGCCGTATCGGATCGGCTCAAGAAGTTCGCCCTCTGTTTCGTCTGGTTCACGCCGTTCTTCGCAGCAGCCTTCCCGGTCGCAGCGGTTCTCGACCTGGTCGAGAACGTCTTTCTGCTCAGGTTCCTGGAAACGCTGCGAGAACCGGACGGAAACTTCGCCGAAGAGGCCGCCTGGTGGAAGTTCTTCTTTCTCAAGCTCGGCCTCGTCCATCTGCTGATTGGCCTTCTGGTGCGCCTGCGCTTTGCTCAGGAGCGGCGACAGATACTCCAACTGCTCTTTCTCGCGCGCGTTCCGCTCCTCTCGTTGGTTCTCCTCGTTGCGCTCCCCGTCCTCTGCTACACCATGCCCACGATGCTGCGGAACCTGCTGGTCGTGGAGCCCGGCCAACTCCTCTTTCTGACGACGCTCACCGGTTGGCTCTCGGGCACTGTGCTCTTCACGCTGCGCAACGTCCTGCTCTACGGAGCCGTGCGTTTTGGTCTCAAGGGCGAAACGGTGGATGGTGCGTCACGCCACCTACAGACCTGGTTCTGGCTCTATGCCTTCGGGCTGGCTGTGCCACTCACGCTGACTGCTTTCTGGCTCTCGGGTCCTTCTTGGATGGCAGGGCTGAGCATCTTCCTCGGGGTTGGTTTGGTGCTTTTCGGATACGCGGTCGTCGCGGTCGCTTCTTCCTGGTTCGATCGGGACGAAACGGCGGAGGAGGTCCTGTTCGGTGGTTGGTTCGCGTGGGTCCTGAGCGGGCTGAAGAAAAAGACGAGGTCGAAAGTGCCGGAGACCGGGGGCGGGTCACCCGTTCCCGAAGTGCATCCAGGTTCGAAGTGGGCTTGGATACAGCGCGCCCAAAAGCCTCACGCTGACCTTCTGACGAAATCGAACGCCTCCGAAGACTTGGAGCAGCCCCTGGGCGGTTACTTCAACGCCAGCGATGAAGTCCTGATTGGCCACATCCAGAACGCCCTTTTCTTCGGCCTCTCATTTCTGGTCTACGTCGTTTCCTACTTCGCCCTGCACCCGGCGTTGGGGGACCCGTCGATTCTGCCAACGCTTGGCTACGTTCTTGGGCTGCTCATCGTTCTGACCTGGGCGCTGGCCGGAGCGGCCTTCTACCTGGATCGATACCGAGTGCCTCTCTTGCTCGTGGTGATCCTGGTGCCCACGTTGATGAACGTGCTGGGCGAGTCCGACCACTACTTCAAGACCGTTCCGTCGCGCGGTGGTGTCGACGTGCACGCAGGCTTTGCCGCGCGCCTCGGAGGGAGCGAAGGAGAAGGTGTCGCAGGGGCTCGTACTGCTGAAGTCGACAAGGCAGTGGGAGCTCTTTCCGATGCTGGCAAGGCTCCGGTCGTCGTCGTGGCTGCAAGCGGCGGCGGCATTACGGCCGCCGTGTGGACGACAGCAGTCCTCACGAGTCTCGAGCGCACTGTTCCGCACTTCCGCGAGTCCGTGCATCTTCTCAGTACGGTCTCGGGAGGTAGCGCCGGCGCGCTTCACTACATCGAGGGCATCCGCGGCGCGACGGCAGCCGAGGAGGGGGTCCTGCTGCCTCATGGAGAGGCCAACGAGGTGATCACCCGTGCTGGCGCGACGTCCCTCAACGCTGCGGCTTGGGGCTTGGCCTACCCTGATCTTCTGCGAGGCTTTCTGCCGGTCATCGTCTTGAAGCCCGAGTTACTCAGCGGCAATGCGCGGTACTTCGTCCCCGACAAAGAGATCGATCGTGGCTGGGCTCTCGAGTACAGCTGGCGTCAGACCATGAGCGGTGATGTGAAGGAGCCCGACGAGGCTCTTCTCGAGGACTGGGGCGATGACGTGCTGGCCGGAAAGATCCCACCGGTCGTTTTCAACACCACGGAAGTCGAGACAGGCAGTCACTTCGTCTTCAGTCCCTTGCAGATCTGTGGCTGGGAGCGCTACGGGACCGTCGGGCACTATCGCTCGATGGCACAGCGCGACGTCCGCGCTGCGACCGCGGCGCGCCTTTCGGCGACCTTCCCCTGGGTCACACCGATCGCTCGCCCCACGACCTACAAAGGCGCGGGAAGCCATGCCCACTTCGCCGATGGCGGCTTCTACGACAACTTCGGCGTCGTCTCCGCTCTCCATTGGATCGACACCGTCCTGGCCGACGGCTCTCTCGTGTCGCTGCCTGGAGACGCGCCGCAGCAGCTCAAGGATCAGCGACTCGAGGAGATCCGAGAGATGCAGGCGTGCCGAGCCCTGGGCCGCGAGTATTCGTCGGGGCGCGCGGTCGCACTCGACGGTCGTCCCATCATCCTCATCCTGATTCGCGCGTCGAAAGCGGAGCGCATCCGGGCGGATCCGCCGTTGCGGGACGGCAATGCGCAGCGTGGGTGGCGATACGCCACTCTCGGTCCTTTGCAAGCCCTGGCCAAGGTCAGATCATCCACCCAGAAGGCGCGGAACCTCAAGGAGCTCGATCTCTTGGAGTGCGCCATCGTTGCGGACCCGGATTGCGACCCGAGGTCCGCCTCGTCGAGCGAGCGCCCGTTGCCGCCTTTGACCGTCGTCGACTTCGAACTCGAGCGCGAGGCGCCTCTGACCTGGAAGCTCACGGACGACGAATGGTGCCGCATCGTCGGCGGCTGGAACGATCGCAAGAACCAAGACTCTCTGGAGACGGTACGGCGCCTTTTCCTGAGAGACGACACGGAATTGGAGAGTGCCGAGAGGTTGCCGTTCGCACGCGATGGGCGCCTCTGCTCAGACGTTCAGGTCCTTCCGTAGTGTCGGTCGAAGACTCGCGAGTAGGGCGGACTTGGAGCCTCTCAGGCTGCGGGATCGAGCTACGATGTCGTGTCGACGAAACCGCAATTCGCAAGAGGTTCCCACCATGCAGCTCGGCGCCTTCTCCCTCAGTCTCACCGTCAAAGACCTTTCCGTTTCCTTCGACTTCTACAAGAAGCTCGGCTTCGACAAGTTCCACGGCGACGAGAGCCAGGGGTGGCTCATCCTCACGAACGGCTCGACCAAGATCGGTCTCTTTCAGGGCATGTTCGACAAGAACATGCTGACCTTCAATCCGGGCTGGAGCCAGAGCGCCGAGGAGCTCGATTCCTACACCGACGTGCGGGAGATCCAGAAGAGCCTCAAGGAGGTGGGCATCGAATTGACGATGGAGGCCGACCCGGAGACGACCGGGCCGGCGAGCCTCATGCTCGTCGATCCGGACGGAAACCCGGTGCTGATCGATCAGCACGTGGGGTGACGGCTGGCTCACTCGGCGTTGCGTCGGTTGTACCTGATCCAGCCTTGGACCCCGGAAAGAGAGGGCTCGAGGTTCCAGGGTTGGCGTCGCTCGTCGATCTTCCGTGCGATCAGGAAGATCCCTCGTTTCGGCCCGGGCAGCCAGCGTTCTTCGACCTGGAAGCCTGCGCTCTCGAGCTGCCTCAGGAACTCCTCTTCTCGGAAGACGTAGACCTTGGGGATGAGCCCGAGGGCCGAGCCGAGAGGTCCGACGAAACGGAACCAGGGCACGGTGTCGCCGAGGCACGGCACGGTGAGAACGAGCAATCCGCCCGATCGGAGCGTCCTGTGCAGACGCTCGAGGGCGGACGGCACGTCCTCGACGAGGTGCAGGACGCTGTGCGCCAGCACGGCGTCGTAGGGCTCCGCTTCCGTCTCGAATGTCTCAATGCCGCCCACCTCGAAGGTGACGTTGGAGGCCCCGGCGTCCTTGGCCTTGGTGCGGGCGATCTCGATCATGCGGGACGAGAGGTCCGCTGCGTGAACCGAGGCGACCTGCGCCGCGTGGTGAAGTGCCGTCGTACCGGTTCCACAGCCGACCTCGAGGACCCGGTCCGTCGGGCGGAGCCGCTTACCCGTTTTGGCGAGCTTCGTCTTGTAGATCGCTTCGTCTGGAACCGGTTGGCGCGCGTAGCGCTCCGCGATGCGGTTCCAGAAGCGTACCTGGGAGTTCGGTTTGGTGATCTGTGCTGCGTTCATGAAGTCCTTTCTTGGGGCCGCCCCTCGACGGCCGCCAGACCTTGGCTTCCGGGGGACGGCCTCGGCGGGAGTCATCCTGCGATACGAGTTTGATGGAGAGAAGGTGCTCTCGCGCAGAGTTGGTATACGTAGATCGATGAGCTGGAAGGCCACCACGTTCGATTGGACTCAGATCCGTGCATTTCTCGCGACGGTCGACGAAGGATCGCTGTCCGCGGCTGCCAGAGTGCTCGATTCGACCCAACCGACGGTCAGTCGTCAGGTGAGCTCGCTCGAGCGCTCTCTCGGCGTGACGCTCTTCGAGCGCGGCGCTCGTTCGGCGCAGCTGACCGAGGCGGGTGTGGAGCTTCTCGAGCACGCCCGAGCGATGGCCGACTCGGCGACGCGACTCTCGCTCGCCGCTTCGGGTCAGTCGAGGGGCGTCGAGGGAAGGGTGACGGTGACGGCCACCGAGCTGATGGCGACGTACCACCTGCCGCCGATCCTGGCTCGTCTTCGCAAGGAAGCTCCTGGGATCGAAGTGGAGGTCCTCGCGTCGAACGAGGTTCGCGACCTGGGGCGTCGCGAGGCCGACATCGCCGTTCGGCACGCGCGGCCGAGCCACGGAGACCTGGTGGCGCGCCGCGTCGGCGTGACGACGGCCCACCTCTTCGCTGCCACGTCCTATCTGGAAAGTGCAGGTCGACCCGAGACACTCGACGAGCTGAAACGTCTCGACTTCGTCGGCCTCGATCAGCCCGATCGCATGATCCGTGAGCTGCTGGAGCGCGGCCTGCCGATCGAGCGTCAGCAGGTCAAGCTGTACACCTCGAGCAGCACCGTGCTTCTCGCCCTCGTGGAGCAGGGGCTCGGCGTGAGCATCTTCTCGCAGAAGCTGGCGGAGCTGCGGGGAAGCCTGGAGAGAGTCCTGCCGGAGCTGCCGCCGATCGACATCCCAGTCTGGCTGGTGACGCACCGCGAGCTGCGGACGAGCCGACGCATCCGCTGCGTGTGGGATCTCCTGGCCGAGGAGCTGGGGAAGCTGTAACGGGCTCGGTCCCTGGGGCGATGGGCTTCGATTCCACGCCCTCGTGTGTCGAGCGCCTCGCGCGAGCACATCCGAGGGCCTCGGCAGGGACGATCCCGTTTGGCTGGCGGGCCGCGGCGCCTCGAACCGTCTAGTGCGAAGGTCGTCCGAAGCTCATCAGCTTCGTCCGTGTCCGCACGAAGATCCGCCCGTTCGCCACGGCGGGCGACGCGTAGACCGGCTCGTCGAGCTCGCTGAGCTGCAGCAGCTCCCACTCGCCGACGGCGCTGACGACCGCCACGGTGCCGCTGCTCGAGGTGAAGTAGAGGCGGTCGTCAGCGACGATGGGGGACGGGTGGAAGGCTTCGGCGGCGCCTTCGATGCGTCCGCGCTGGATCACCTCGCCGGTCCGGGCTTCGAAGCTCGTCAGGATGCCGCCGTCCTTGACGGTGAAGAGCACGCCCTTGTGCAGGATCGGCGTGGCGATCCACGGCACGGCGCGGCGCTCGCGCCAGGCGATCTGCTCCTCGGCCGACTGACCGAGGTCGATCGCGACGATGCCGAAGTCCTGCATCGTCCACAGCGCCTCGGTCTCGCTGTACTCGGCCTTCGTGACCGTGCCGTCGCCGTTGCGGTCGAGCCAGCCGAGGCTCGTGCCCAGGCCGACCTTGTTGAGCTCCTCGACCGAGAGAGTGCCGCTGTCGTCGGCGTCGTAGGTGAACATCGTCGCGGGCGTCGGGATCGGTGAGTCGGAGCCGCCGTCCGGTGCCGTCACGTAGACGCGCTGGCCGTCGACGATCGGGCTCGCGACGGGGGTGTAGCCGAGGCCGGACACCGAGGAGAGCAGCTCGCCGGTCCGCACCGCGTAGGTGTCGATCGAGCGCGTGCCCAGAGCCAGGATCGCGGCGCTGTCGCTTCCAGGATTCAGGATCGCCGGCGTCGACCAACTCTCGCCGATCGCGCGCTCCTTGCGCCAGAGCAGCTCGCCGTCGTTCTTGTTGAGCGCCAGCAGGAAGGGTGCCCGCTGCTGGTCGCACTGCAGCAGCAGCACGTCGCCCTCGAGCACCGGCGAGCTCGCCAAGCCGTAGAAGTTGTCGAAGGGCGGTAGCTCGGCGCGCCAGAGCTCCTTGCCCCCGAGGTCGTAGGCGACGAGGCCGAAGGCCGGGAAGAAGACGAAGATGCTGTCTCCGTCGCTGACGGGTGTCGCCATGCCCGGGCCGGACATCGAGAAGACTTCGTCCTGGCGGAGACGCGGAACGCTCTCCTGCCAGCGAGGCTCGCCGCTCGCGGCGTCGAAAGCCGCGGTCAGCAGGTCCGTTTCGGTCGCGCCGGTGACGACGACGAGCCCCTCGACGACGATCGGCGAGGAGCGGCCGAAGGGAACCTCCTGCTGCCAGGTCGCCTGCCCCGGCGACAGGTCGAGCGGCAGATTCTGCGTGCCTGCGATGCCGGTGCCGTTCGGGCCACGAAAGCGCAGCCAGTCTTCAGCGTTTGCGGCTTGCCCCAGGGAAACGAAGCAGACGGCCGCTGCGGCGATCCCGTGACGGAGTCTTTTCATGACGGCTCTACCTTTCCAGAGGAAGTTGCAGCCTCGAGTCTGACGGCCGAAGGCGCTCGCGTCAGCTCCAGGGAATGTAGCGATCGTTCGCGCCGCAGGTCGGGAAGGCTCCCGTATCTTGCACCGGACGAAAGGCGCTGCCGAGAGGATTGCTGTACGTGCGTTCCATCCCGGTCGCCATGTCGGTGACGATGAGGTCGACTTCGACGTTCGTCAGCCCACCGGCGAAGACCCAGAAGCTGTTGGCAAAGCTGCAGGCATCGAGCACCTTGATGACGATCTCGACGTTGTCTTCGTCGAAGAACCAGAAGTAGCCGGTGTCTTGTGTCAGCTCGGTCTGCCGCCCGGTGCCGGTGTCGCCCTGGCGACTGCGCCAGTTGACCCGCACCCGGAAGCGATCGCCCTCGCCGAGGCAGAGGTCGGTCGCTGTCGGCACACACTCGGTCACTCGTGCGACGTTGCTGCGCACGACTGAGCTGATGCCGCCGTCGCCCTCGATGGCATCGTCGACGACGAACGAGGCGGTGACGCGGCCGTTCTCGTCGACGGCGATGTTTGGAGCGCGCAGATTGCTGCCTGCCGTCAGCTCGATCTGGCCGCCGCCCGCCTGCCCGCAGCCCGGGTAGGCCTGTGCGGCGACGCCTTCGAAGCTGCCGCCGCGGCTCGTCCAGCCGATGACACAGGTACCGTCGTCGTTGACGGCGATCGTCGGCTCGCTCTGGCTGCCCGCGACCTCGGGATTGACACGCTGTGTCGTGCCCATCGGCGTGAGCTGGCGATCGAAGCGCTGTGCGAAGACGTCGCCTCCGGGCACGCGGGCCCCTTCAGCGACGGAGTCTGCCTGCCAGGCGACGACGACGTCATTGCTGCCGGGTACGGTGGTCACCGCCGGGCTTCGCTGGTCGGCCTCGGCTCGCTGGTCGATTGGGGTCACGCTGCTGCCGTTCGTCGCGCCCGGATCGAAGCTGCGACCGACGACGGCGGAACCGCCGCTCGTTTCGGTCGCCTGCCAGATGACGACGAGACCCCCCGAGTCGTTCATCGCCGCGTCCGGCTCTTCGCCGGGCTCTTCGCTGATGGTCGTCGTCTGGCCCGTCGGACTCGCAGACGGGTCGAAGGCGCGGCCGACGACCGCACCGCTGGAGACGATGCGGCGGTCCGCCGTGGGGTCGGCGGTATCGGGCCGCAGATTGGCCTCCTCGGACTCGACCCAGGTCACGAAGAACGCTCCGCTCGCGTTGGTGCTGACGTCCGGGTCGGTGACCGCAGCCGCGCTGCGACGCACGACGAACGGGCCACCCTGGGGAATCGCCTGTCGGTCGAGGACCTGTCCTCGGACGGTGCCGCCGGCGCTGTCCACGTCGGTTTCCGTCCAGACGACGACGAAGCTACCGTCGCGCCGCGTGACGACATCGGTACCGGTGATCTCGGCTCCCTCGTTCGACGTGCCGCCGGAGACGTCGAACGACTCGCCCGTCGGCTGACCGGTGGGATCGAAGCTGCGACCGACGACGTTGGTTCCGGCGGCGTTGGCGGCCGTCCAGACGACGACGAGGCCGCCGTCCGCGGTCGTGTCACTCGAGGGCTTCTGGCCGACGCTGGCCAGGTCGGCGAGGAGGCTGTCTTGCGAAAGATCGGCGTCGCCGAGCGTCACCTGTGCGGACGAACGGCCACCCAGCTGTGCTCCGCCCGTTGGGTTGCGGAGCTCGACGCGCAGTGTTTCGTCGCCCTCGCGCAGGCGATCGTTGCGCACGGCCAGCTCGACGACCTTCAGATCGGCGTCGCCGTCGCTCCAGGTCACCGTCTGCTGCAGCGGTACGAAGTCGGAGCTGTCCGCGGACTCCGTCGACGTCACCAGTTGGACGCTTACGGCACCGCTCACTCCTCCGACTCGCCTCAGCAGGAGCTGTTTGCTTTCGCCCTCGGCGGCCTGGAGCGATGACGCGGTGAACTCGACCGCACCCGTCGCGCCGGTGAGTGCGGTTTGGCTTGCGACTTCGTTGCTCGGTACGCTGACGACGGTCGTCGCGTTGTCCGGGTTGGGGTCGGTGACCGTGCGCACGCGAAAGCCGTAGCCGGTCCCCGGGTCGAGGCCGCGCACCTCGAGCGAAGACTCTGTCTTGTCGCGCGTTGACCCGGCCGTCGTGAAACTGCCGCCGCTCGACACCTCGACGATGTATCGGCCGTCGAAGCCGAGAAACTGAATGGGCTCCCAGCTCACGAGCACGGAGGTCGGACTCAACGGCTCGACGCGGATCCCCTCGGGAGGCAGGGTTTGCGAAGCCTCGAAGTCCGAGAAGACCGTCGTCTGCAGGAACGCCTGCACCGCAGGGTCGTCGGTGAAGAGGCCGTTGTTGAAGAGGGCGACTTCGATCAGATTGGGCAGGGTCGTGATCGAAGGGTGGATCTCGCCGGTGATGGCGTTCGAGGAGAGAGCGAGGCCTTCGAGCCGGCTGAGGCCGGTGACGTCGGGGAAGTCGCCCGTGAGCTGGTTGCCCCACACGCCGAACCGCCGCAGGTTGCTGAGCCCGAGGCCGGCGAGGTCTGGGATCTCGCCGGTGAGCTCGTTCCAGTCGAGGCCGAAGTTACCGAGCTTCGACAGCCCGGTGAGATCCGGAATCGGTCCGCTGAGCCGGTTGACCGACAGCTCGAGTCCCTCGAGCTCGGTGAGCCGGGAGAGATCCGGTATGGGGCCGCTCAGCTCGTTGATGTTGAAGAACAGCTCACGCACCTTGACCAGTCCCGAAAGGCCGCGGATCGGTCCGGAGAGCCGGTTGGCAGAGAGCGTCATGAACTCGAGGTCGACGAGATCCGAAAGGTCCGGCAACGGGCCGCTGAGGTCGTTCTCCTCGACGAAGAACTCACGCAGCTTGGTGAGCCCATCGAGCGACGGAATCGGTCCGGTGAGCTGGTTGAACGCCATCGTCAGGGTTTCGAGGTTGCGCGTCGCCGAAAGGTCCGGGATCCCGCCGGTCAGTCGGTTGCCGGAGAGAGCAAAGACGCGCAGTCGCGGGACGCCCGAGACCGCCGGGGCCGTTCCCGTGAGCTCGTTGAAGGCCACGTCGAACTCTTCGAGGTTCGGCAGCGAGCCGAGTGTCGGAATCGTGCCGGTGAGTCGGTTGCTGTTGATGACGAGGGTGACGAGCTCGGGGAGCCGTTGGACGTCGGGCACAGCCCCCGTGAGCTCGTTGGCGTTCATGAAGACGACGCGGAGGAGAGGGAAGCGCGTCAGATCGGGGAAAGGCCCGCGCAGCTCGTTGGCGTCGAGGAGCAGTTCGACCACGCGGTCGTTGCTGCAGCCGACGCCGGCCCACGTGCACTCCGTGCCGACGGGGCCGAGCCAGTTGGCATTGCGCGTCCAGTTCGAGCCGTCGGTCGTCTGGAAGATCTCGATCAGAGCAGCGCGCTCGGACGCTGGAACCTGAGCTTCAGCGGCGGTTGCAGCCAGCCACAGTAGGAGTGCCGGAGCGAGGCTCAGGGCACGCGCGAGCCTCGAGTTTCTGCGGCGCTCGGGCCGAGTTTGAATCACGTCGTTTCCCCCTTGTCGCGTGAAGCCGCAGCTTAGCCGAAGCCCCAGGGCTAGGATGCTTGTGCCGGAGCGCGCAGTGCTCCCGTTCAAGACTAAGGATTCTGGAGCGTTTCGTGACGATCTACTTGCAGGCGCATGCTGAGTACTGAACAGCTGCGCGAGCTCATCGAGCGCCTCCAGGAGTCGCGCACGCTGGCAAAGGCTCTGCTCGAGCCGCAGTCCGGCGGAATCGACGAGTTCGAAGTCGGCGACAGCGCCATCGGCCGCCTGACTCGCATGGATGCGATCCAGGTGCAGGCCATGTCCGACATGAGCAGAAGCCAGCTCGGGGTTCGCCTGCAGCAAGTCGAAGCGGCGCTCGTCGCTTTCGACGAGGGGCGCTACGGCTTCTGCAACCGCTGCAAGGAACCGATCGATGTCGACCGTCTCCTCGCCATTCCTGAAGCGCCTCTTTGCCTCGCATGTCAGCAAGCGATCGAGAACGGTTGACGGGCTCTAGTCGACTCCACGAAGCGTAGGTAAGCCGAACGCTGTGCGTGATGGCTGGCGTTGGGCAAGAGGCTTCCTCGTTCGGTGGCTGAGGCGATCGTTCTGCACGGCACCAAGCACACCGCAGCGGTCGTCTGCGCTCCTGGGACGACGGGGCTCGTCCCGGTTGGGGAAAGCGGTTGCGGCTCTCGGAAACCGAGCGAAGACCGGCACGATGTGCCGGCTGCTTCCGCTGAGGAGTCGAACTGGAAGCGGGGAACCGATCACCCACGAGAGGGGTCTCAACGTCGAACACGAGGGGGCGACGATGAAGGTTCGTGAATCCGGGTGGCTCTGTTGGCTTGCGGTCGCACTTGCGGGTGTACCCGCCGATGCTCAGGACGTCTTCGTCGAGGGTGGACGCCTCGTGGACCCGCGAACGGGCGTCGTCGAGGCAGGGAACCTGCTCATCGTCGACGGCCGGATCGTCGGGCGGCCGCAGGAACGTCCGCTGGGCTTTCTCGGCGAGGTCGTCGACGCTCGCGGCGGTTGGGTCCTTCCCGGGCTGCGAGACATGCACGTGCACACAGCGGTGAGCCAGGCTCCCGGCGCCCTCGAAAGGGTCGGCACGACGAAGGCGGCGCAGCGCATGCTCCGCGCAGGGGTCGTCGGCTTTCTCGATCTCTTCAACGCTGAAGATCTGATTCTCGGCGTTCGGGATCGGCAGCGCTCTTCACCGGAGCAGGAGGCTTTTCGACAGGCCGACATCTACGCGGCCGGTCCGTGCCTGACGGCGACCAACGGTCACTGCACCGAGTACCCCACGCCCACCCGAGTCATCGACACCCCGAAGCAGGCTCGCGAGCAGGTCTCGGAGCTCGCCCGGAAGCGGCCCGACGTCGTCAAGCTCGTCTACGCCCATGCGACGCCCGGTGCAAAGCGTCTCGCGCGACCGACACTCGACCGAGAGACCTTTCGGGCGGCCCTTCGAGCAGCGGACGAGCGAGAGTTGCCGACGGTGGTGCACATCCGGAGCTGGCGCGACGTGCGCGACGCCGTGGAAGAGGGCGCGACGGCGATCACCCACCTGCCCGGTGGGCCCGCGCCTGAGGGAATCGAGCGGCTCTTCCTCGAAAGCGGCACGGTGATCATCCCGACGATGGCGCTGGGGGACGTCGCGCTCGCTCGCGACAAGGAGCGTCTCGACGACCCGCTCCTCGAGGAGATCGCGAGTGCTCGCATCCTCGAGGCCTATCGGTCGTTCGATCTCGAAGCACCGGAGCAGGAGGGGCTGCGGCGCGGTTTGGCACAGGCTCAGAGCCATCGGGCGCAGACGCTCTCTCGGCTCGCCGCCGCCGGCGTTCCGATCGTCGCCGGCACCGACGCCGGCAACTGGTTCACGGTGCACGGTTACTCGCTGCATCGTGAGCTCGAGCTCTACGTCGAAGCCGGCTTGACGCCCTTGCAGGCACTGCGCTCGGCCACCGTCACGGCCGGCGATCTCCTGGGCCGCGGCTGGGGCCTCTCTGCAGGCGATCAGGGCAGCGTCCTGGTGCTCGAAGCGTCGCCGCTGGACGACATTCGCAACACCCGTCGGATCCGTGCCGTCGTGCATCACGGACGTGTCGTGCCCGACCGGAAGCTGACCGACCGAGCACGGTTCGAGCGAGACAGGATCGAGCTGGAACGAAGGGCAGCCCAGCGGGGCGAGCGGTCCGCCGCTGCGGGTGTGGGCCTCAGCGCTCGTAGGACGAGGAGGTCGCAGGCACGGTGGGGCGTGGTGACCTCGCACCGCGATCGCGGTCGCGCATGCGCGAGAGCACGCCGAAGTGCTCGTTGAAGAGGACCTTCTCCGGCCTGCGGTCGAGCTCTAGAACGAGCGTCTGCTCGCGCCGCGCGCTCAAGAGGCGCCGCTCTTCGGAGCCGTCTTCGAAGGTGAGCAGCACCGGCACATCCACCGCGAAGTCGGGCGCGGCATCCGAGACCTCGACCGTGATCGGTAGTCTGAATCCGTCGACGTGCTCTTCGAGGCGCCCCAGCTGCCAGCGCAGCTTCGGCACTTCGGCCCCGTCGACCCACTGGTCGAAGAAGGTCTGCCAGTCCCCTTCGACGTGCTCCTCGACGACCTTCTGAAAGTCGTGGGTCGTCGGCTTCTTACCGGCGTAGCGCCGAAGGTAGGTCCGCAGTACCTCGTGAAAGGCCTCGTCGCTGCCGGTCTGGGCGCGCGCTCGCATGCGAATCATGTGAAGGATGAGCAGGCCCTTGCGGTAGACGGTCGAGTAGGCGCCGCCCGGCATCTCCGAGATGCGGGCGCGGGCGCCGTGCACGAGCGGCGCCGCGCGGTCACGCCCCGTCATTGCGCCGAGGGCGAGGCCCCAGCTGGCGAAGCTGTCGAAGCGCGACTTGAGCGAGCCGGTCACCGAGTTGGTGTAGGCACGCAGCATGCGCTCGGCGACGCGGTCGCCGCGCTCGACTTCGCTCTCGACGAAGAGAAAGGCGGTGTACTCGGCAAGCGCCTCGACGAGCCAGTAGTCGCGGTCGCTCGCCCAGCCGACCTGGTGCCCCCACCAGAGGTGGGCCAGCTCGTGCGCGACGAAGTGCTCGGCAAAGCCGTGGTCGTTCGAGCCGATCGCGCCGCCGTCGATCGTCACGCGGTTCCAGAGCTGTACGTATCCGGGGAAGGCCTGCGCGCCGCTCTCGACGAGGCCGACGACGAGCTCTTCGGTGGCGATCGGGCCGCCGAAGAGCTCTTCGAAGTAGTCGAGGATCTCCACCGCGTCCTTGCTGAGTGTGTCCAGACGCTTCTTGGTCATCAGGCCGCGCGTCGTGCCGAAGACTCTCACCGGCTTGCCCGACACGGTCTCTGCTTCGGAGATCTTCGACATCTCGGCGAAGGAGAAGCCGATCATCGCGCTCGCCCCGTCGACCTCGTAGCGTGTGCTGCGGGTCCCGTCGTTTCGCAGTTCACTCGAGACCCGACGTCCCATCGTGATGACTCCCCAGCGATCGCGGTGGCGAAAGTCGAGCTCCGCCGTATGGGCTTCGAAGTCAGTGGCGACGGGGATCGGGTACCAGCTCAGTCCCTCGGCGTGGTCGAGAAGCTCGAGCTCGGTTTCGACTTCGATCTCGACTTCGTCCCCTGCGAAGAGCGGCTGCTCGAGAAAGACGACGAACTCAGAATTGGCGATGCGGTCATCCATCGAGAGATCGTGAGCTCCGGTGTCGTAGCGGATCCACCGAGCTTCTTTGCCGCCGACGCGCACGTTCGAGATGCGGCTGCGGGGCGCGATCTGCAGGCGGAGTGCGCCGACGCCCTCGCGCCGCGCCTTCAGGCGCGGGCGCAGCGTCATCGCAGCGTCCATCGGATGCGCGCCGCTGATGCCTTGCCGTGGATAGCGGCCCGCCTTCGTCAGGTCGATGTCGGCGTCGAGGTGCTGCAGAGACACTGTGTGGTTCGGGCGACGAGCGGGGCTGCCCTCGGCACTGCGGTCTTCGGCGCGGTCGAGGCTCAGCCACGTCTCGAGCGTGGGAAAGGGGTTCTTGGTGAACAGCGTCAGGAAGGAGCCGCGCGTCTCGAACGACTGCAGGATCAGCTCCTCCGCGCGGTGATCGTCGTACTCGACGACGAGCCAGTCGTTCTCCCTTGTACGAAGGTCTGCGTGGAAGTAGCGCCCTTCGAAGTTGCGCAGAGCGGCCAGCGTGCGGGCCGCCGGGTCGCGCCGGTAGAGCTTGCGCCAGCGCTCGTGGCGTTGCGACGCCCATCCCAGGCGCTGGGTCGCTCCGCCTCGTTCGGGCAGCAGCTCGCCGAAAAGCTCGGTCGCTGCGCGCAACGACGTCTGCAGGACCAGGCGATCGAAGGAGGTCTCGATCTCTTCGAGCTCTTCGTTCTCCATGAAACGCCGCAGCTGGACGAGCTCGACCGGATCCGGGACGTCGAGCGACAGCGTCCCGTCTCCTTCGAAGGCGAACCCGACGACGGTGCCGCTGCCGAGCGGCGTCTGTAGAGCGATCGTGCCGGAGCGCAGCGTGAGGCGGGCGGCGTCGATCTCGAGCACGATCCCCTCGTCCGGAATGGCGACCGGCTCGAGGTACAGCTCCTCGAGCAGTAACCTCCAGTCGTCGACCGGACCGGCCCAGGCGCCGTGTGCCAGGAAGAAGGCGAGGACCAGCAGGAGGCTGGTGTGTATTGCGCGGGGGCGCTGTTGGGGACCGCTCATCGAAGCTCCGTTCAGGAGACACTACACTGGAGGAGCGTCCCGAATTCCGGTGAAGCTTCGAGAGGCCGGCTCTCGCGGCCGCCGGCTCTCCCCACAACCTGGAGGCCTCGTTCCGATGCGGACCTTTCTGCTGGCCTTCTCGACTGCTGTCGTCGCCAACCTCGTCGGCGTGCTGCTGTTCTTTCAGCCGCTGGCCGAGGGCGATACGTCCTTCGTCGCCGTCCACCCGCTGCTCGGCTTTCTCGTCTACGTCGGTTCCTGTGCGGCGCTCTTCACCTGGGGCGCGCGGAGAATGCAGAGCCCTTACGCCAGCGCCTTTCTGGTGGCTGCCTCACAGGTGGCTCTGGTCGTCGATCTGATGCTCCGAGGCGATCGCGGAGCCGTGACGACGATCGCCGGCACGGTGCTGCTGGCGGCTACGTGGTGGCTCGTCGCAGCGGTGGCGAGTCGATGGGGCGAGAGCCCTACGAGTCCCGGAGAGCCTCCAAGGGGTTGAGCCGCGCAGCGCGCAGAGCGGGAGCGAGGCAGGCGAGCGCCGCGACGACCAGCAGTCCGAGCACGGTCGTGCCGAGGACCATGGGTTCCAGTGCGTCGACTCCGACGGTGACGGCGTCGAGGAGTCGAGACACCGCCACGGCGAGGGCCGTGCCCAGCGCAACTCCGATCGCTGCGACGCGCAGGCCGTTCCGGAGCACGCGGGTCAACGTGCCGCCGGCCGAGGCGCCGAGCGCCATGCGCAGTCCGATCTCGCGCGTGCTGCGCGCGACGCGGTAAGCCTGCACTCCGTAGACGCCGGCCGTGGCGAGTGCCAGGGCGAGCAGTGCAAAGGCGCCGAAGAGCTGCGCTCCAGTGCGCAGAGCCCAGATCTCGAAGTTGCCGTCGAGGAAGTCCGAGAAGGTCTTGACCAGGAGGACAGGAACCTGGGCGTCGGTCGCACGCAGAGTGTTGCGGACTTCTGTGACCAGATCGGTGTCGGGTGCCCGATACGTGGCGATGTGCATCTGCGTATTGGCGAAGGGTGTGCGGGCTGCTGGCAGATAGACGTGCGCCTGCGGGCTGGCGTCGAAGAGGCGATCGCGCACCGTCGCCACCACGCCGACGACCTCGGCGCTGCCTTCGAGTCTCTCCGAGTTCGGCAGGACGATGCGTCGTCCGAGGGCCGTTTCCTGCCCGAAGAGTCGCTCTGCCATGAGCTCGTCGATGATGGCGACCGCCGTAGGCTCTTCCGCACGGAACTCACGCCCCGCGACGACCGGAATCTCGAGCGTCGAAAAGTAGCTGTCCGAGATGGCGTAGAAGGCGGCGCCGCGCGCTGGGAGAGCGCCGTCGGCGTTGGGTGTGGCGTCGGCGTCGGCCGCTGCGACGCCGGACGAGCTCATACCGAACGGGGTGGTCGCGGCGAAGGCCACCTGACGCACCTCCGGGAGGCGCGAGACGGCGTCCCGGAGCCGCTCTTGAGCGACGGCGACCTGCTCCTTGTCGTAGCCGGCGAGCCCCGGATCGACCTCGGCGATGATCTGGGTCTCCGTGTCGAAGCCCGGATCGACGCTGGCGCTCCGCACCGTGCTCAGAACGAAGAGACCGGCGCAGACGAGGAGAACGGTGGAGAAGGCGATCTGAGCCGCGACGGGCAGGTCACCGCGAGCGAGCCCGAAGCGACGGCGCTTGGAGCCGGAGCTGTCGCCGCCCTGCTTGAGATCGCTGACCAGGTCGGCGCGTGTCGCGCGCAGAGCCGGAAAGAGGCCGACGAGCAGCGAGGCGAGTGCCGCGAAGGCGAGCGTGGCGGCGACGATGCGCCAGTCGACGCTGTTGCGAAGGTAGATGTCGAACGGCGCCATGCGTGCCAGCGAAGTCTCGAGGAGTCGGGGCACCGTCGTCGCGACCGCGAGGCCGAGCAGAGCACCGCCCATCGACAGCAGCAGCGTCTCGAAGAGCAGCCAGCGCACGACGCGGCTGGCCTTGGCGCCGAGCGCGAGACGCGTTCCGATCTCGCGCCGCCGGGCGAGGTTGCTTGCGTCCTGCAGGGCCGCGAGGTTGATGCCCGCGACGAGCAGGACGATCAGCGACATGGACAGCAGGAGACCGCTGAGGACGCCGAGCTCGTCGTCTTCCTGGGGCGCCGTAGAGATGGAGATCCGCGACGGCGGGTGCGCCTCGTAGACCAGATTCTCGTTGGATGCTGGATGAGCCTCGGCGAGGAGCGCGGACACGCGCGCGAGGTCTTCGTTCACGAGCGCCTCGCTCGCCGAGGCGGATCGTCGTCCGACGAGCAGCAGTTGGCGGTTGCGACGATCGAAGAGGTCGTCGGCGTTGCGAAAGCTGCCGAGAGAGTCACCGACGGCGGCCGACAGGCCCAGGGGCATGTAGATCTCCGGCGCCAGAAGCGTGCTGGTTCCCGAGAAACCTCGCGGAGCCACACCGACGATCGTCGTCGGCGTACCGTTGATGAGAAGCCTCGTCCCAATGACGTCGTCGGTGCCGCCACGCCGTTGCCAGCTCTGGTAGCTGAGGATGGCGACCCATTCGCCGGCCTGGGTCTCCTCCTCAGCCGTGAAAGTGCGCCCGCGCGCCAAGGGTACGCCGAAGGTGTCGAAGTAGTTCGAAGAGACGATGTCGACGAAGCCGCGGCGTGCGTCAGCGCCCTCGCCGACGGCGACCATGCTGAGGATGTGCGCTGCAAGGCCGTCGAACGTCTGAACGGCGTCGCGCAGGTCGACGTAGTCGGGATAGGAGACGGAGCCGTAGTTGCGCTCTTCGACATCGTTCTGGAGAACGAGCGAAATGCGGTCCGGCTCGGGAATCGGCAACGGGCTGAGCAGCAGCGTGTCGACGAGCGAGAACATCGAGCTGTTGGCGCCGATCGCGAGGCCGAGGACCAGGATGGAGACGAGCGACCGGCTCGGAGAGCGGAGAAGGTTGCGAGCGGCGGTGCGCAGATCCTGAAGTGTGGGCTGCATCGAGGTCTCCTTGCAGGGCGGCGAAGCGTTGCGTTCAAAGACAGAACGAACGCGAGCTGCCGCCCTTACACAGGAAAACTCGGGGCGCCCTTTCGATGTGCTCGCACGGTCTGAGGAACCGGCTCTCGGAGAGGCGACTAGCGGTCGCCGTCGACGAGCCCGTAGCCCATGTCTCGCCGCGGCAGCAGCACGTGGTGCCGCGCCACGTAGCTCTCCCAGGCGGCCAGCATCTCGGCGTACTTCTCGGGCTGGCGCGCGGCCAGATCGACGCTCTCCGAAGGGTCGCTCTCGAGATCGAAGAGCTGCCACTGCTCGGTGCCGTAAGGCTGCCAGGCCCAGGTGAGCTTCCACCGCCCCTTGATCACCGCGCGACGTCCGAAGAGCTCCCAGGCGAAGAGCGGCTCGGCGCCGTGCACCGTCTCCGTGTCGCCGGCGAGATAGGGAAGGAGAGAGCGTCCTTCGAGGCTCACGTCGTGCTCGACCCCTGCGACCTGGAGCACGGTCGGAACGAAGTCGAGCGCCGAAGCGAAGGTGGCGTCGAGTCCACGGCGCTGGACGAGCTGTGGGTGTACGAAGAGAGCCGGCGTTCGCACACCGCCTTCGTAGGGGATCGCCTTGAACAGCCGGAAGGGTGCCGACTGCGCGAGGGCCCAGCCGGGACCGGTCCAGACGTAGGAGCGGGGACGACCCATGTTCGTGAAGCTGGTGTCGAACTCGACGGGCAGGATCTCCTCGTTGTCGTACATGGTGCCGATGAGGTTGCCTTCGGCTCCGTTGTCCGAAAGGAAGACGATGAGCGTGTCTTCGAGCACTCCGAGCTCTTCGAGCCCCTGGAGCAGACGGCCGATGTGGTGATCCAGGTTCTCGACCATGGCGGCGAAGAGCTCCATGCGTCGCGCTTCGACGGCGCGCTCGTCCTTCGAGAGCTCCGCCCAGGCCGGTACCCAGCTCGGGAGTCCCGGCAACTCGGTTCCGGGAACGATGCCGCGTTCGACGAGCGCTTTCTGCCTCCGACGTGCGAGTACTTCGTAGCCCTCGTCGTAGTCGCCGGCATACAGGTCGAGGTCTTCGTCCGGCACCTGCAGCGGCCAGTGCGGGGCTGTGTACGCGGCGTAGGCGAAGAAGGGTTGTCCTCGCTCGACCGCCG
>JBCCLJ010000078.1:0-27815 GCA_039026915.1 Acidobacteriota bacterium | reverse complement strand
GCGGGCGTCACGAAGACCAGCAGGTCCTCCCGGAGGAGTGGATCCGCGAGTCGTGGCGCCGGCGCACCACGTCCGACTGGAGCGGCCACGACTACGGTCTCGGCTGGTGGATGCGGACCTCCGGTCGCTACGACGTCTTCTTCGCCTGGGGCTACGGCGGCCAGTACGTCGTCATCGGTCCGGATCTCGAGCTCACGGTGGTGACCACCTCGGAGTCGCTCGCACCGCGCGAGCGGGGGCACAACCGCGCACTCCACCGCCTTCTCGACGAATGGTTCATCCCTGCCGCCGAAGCCGGTGAGCAGCTCGCACGGGAAGACGTCGGCCCAGCTCCAGAAACCCGTCCCGCCGCACCGTGACGAATCGGCAGGGCGCGGCCCCCTAGTCGGCGTCCGTGAGTTGGAAGCGCCGTTCCGCCGCCGAGTAATGCACGTCAGCCGTATCGAAGGTGCCAGCCACCAGCCCCCGGTCGATCAAAGACTCGGGCGTACCGCTTCGCAGAGTGCCGTCCTTGACGAGCCAGACCTGATCCGCGAGCTGCAGAGAGAGCTCGAGATCGTGGCTCGACAGCAGCACGATCGCCCCGGTTTGCCGAGCGTGACGGCGCAGCAGAGCCATCACCTCGACCCGGCCGGGAAGGTCGAGGAAGGCGGTGATCTCGTCCAGGACGAGCAGCGACGACGTCTGAGCGATCGCCCGAGCGATCATCACGCGCTGGCGCTCGCCGTCGCTCAGGTCGTCGAAGTAACGACCGCGGAACTCCTCGGCCGCGACCTTCTCCAGAGACTCGTCGACGATGCGGGCGTCTTCTGCCGTGAGACTCCCCTGCCAGCGGGTGTAGGGCTGGCGCCCCAGAGAGACGACGTCTTCGACCCTCAGGGCGGGACTGAACTCGCGCTCGGTCAGTACGACGGCAATGCGGCGGGCACGTGTGGCGGCACGCATCGCCGCGACGTCCTCGCCCTGCAGTAGAGCACGCCCACCGAGTGCCGGTTGCAGCCCGGCGAGGGTGCGCATCAACGTCGACTTGCCCGCGCCGTTGCGCCCCAGAATGCAAAGAAACGAGCCTTCCTCGGCGCTGAGCTCGACCTCTCCGAGCACGGCCCTGGAACCGTAGCCGACGAGCAGCTTCTCCGTGGACAGCACGAGCTACCGCCACCCGCGCACGGCGGGCGAGAAGATCAGAATCAGAATCACGACGGGGGCACCGGCAATCGCCAGGATCGCGTTGAGATGCAGAAAGTGCTGCTCCCACGGCAGGTGGACGATCGCGTCACCAGTCAGTGCCAAGAGCGCTCCGCCGAGCGCGGCAAGGGGCAGCAACGGCAGGATTCGCGCCGTACCGGCCAGAGACCGCGCGAAGTGCGGTGCGATGAGCCCGACGAACGAGACCGGGCCGCAGAAGGCGACGACCGGCGCGACGAGGAGTACGGTGGCGGCGAGAGCGACACGGCGCAGCGTCGTCACGTCGACGCCGAGACTCTTGGCGTACGTCTCTCCGAGCAGCAGCGAGGTGAGCGGTTTGGCGGTCGCGACGGCCGCGCCGGTGCCCAGGAGGATCGGAGCAGCGAGCCAAGGCAGAGTCGACGTCTCGACGCCGGCAAAGCTGGCATCGCTCCAACCGCCGTAGACCCGGCCCCCGGCGCGCGCGGCGAAGTGCAGCAGGACGCTGGTCAGCCCCTGCACCGTGAAGCCCAGCATCAGACCGACCACGAGAAGGGTGATCGCACCGACGCGCCTGCCGAGGGCCAGCATGAACACGGCCGTGAGCGCGACCCCGGCGGCTGCGGCCAACGTGATGCTCGGGCCAGCGAAAAAGGTGAGGAACGAGACCGCTGCCGGGCCGACGAAAGCCGCCGCGGTGACGGCGAGGGCTACACCGAACTGCCCTCCGGCGAGCAGGCCAAGCGACCAGGCATCGGCGACGGGGTTGCGAAAGAGCGCCTGCATCAGCACTCCAGCCATTCCCAGAGCACCCCCCGCGAGGATCGCGGCGACGACGCGCGGTAGCCGGATATCGAGCACGATCTGGCGGGCCAGGGTATCGCTACCCGATCCCGTCAGGGCCGCGAACGTCTCGCCCAGCGAAAGGGAGATCTGGCCGTAGGCCAGAGTGAAGAGAGCCATCGACGTCAGCGCGACGAAGAGGGCGCCGTTGCTAGTGTACGCCCGGGCCGCCATCGGTCATGTCCTTCGTTTCGGGCGCCAGGTAGCGCCATTCTCCGTCGCGCAGCGGCGGATGCAGCATCTTGATGATGTCCGCGAGCTGCCAATCGGGCCGGATCTCGCCGATCTCCCAGAGCTCCCAGGTGTCAGCCAAGGGGCTCTTCTTCCCGGGCTGCCAGAAAAGACAGTCCTCTTGGACGGCCTTGAACCGCTCCAAGAGGTCGAGACGCTGGAACTTGCTGGACAACGGATCTCGGATCATCCAGCAATCGGCGTGGGTGGCATCGCGGAGGAGCTGTTCCGTGGAAAGACGAGAGAAGTCGTCGAGCTCCGGATCGTCGGCAGTGCTGAGCACCAGCTCGGCGTTGGCGTCTCGAATCAGCGCCGCTTCGCCGTTGCGCTGCGTCACAGACCACCTGTCGCCAGAGCTCTGGTACCAGGCCCAGAGCACGGAGCGCTGTGGCTGCGTCGCAGCGAGGGCCTTCAGCCGTTCGACCTCGGCAGTGACCTCGGCCACGAACGCCTCGGCCTCAGCTTCGCGTCCGGTGATCATGCCCACGAGCCGCACCCAGTCGACCGTTCCCATGTAGTGCGGCTCGACGCCCGCGAACACCGGCACGACGGGAATCCCGAGGTCCTCGACGCGATCGAGGTGCTGCGTGTGCGTCAGATCGGCGATGCGCGCGAAGAGCACGTCGGGCCGCGAGGCCAGCAGAGCATCGAGCGTCGGCGGCATATGCCATCCGTAGCCGATCTGCTGCAGCTCGCCGCGCGCGACTCTGGCCCGAATCTCATCGTCCCAGCTCGTGTGTCCACCAACGGCCACGAGGCGATCCTCGATGCCGAGGGCACGCAGCATGCCTTCCTCTCCCTGATGGTTCACGGCAATGCGCTCCACCGGCGTGCGAATCAGAGTGGCACCGGCGAGCGCACCGGCCAGCTGCGGCGGCTTCGAGTCGTGCGGCACGAGGACCAACCGCGCCGTCTGGCGGGGACCGCCGGCCGAGCCGCCCCAGCTGACGACAGAAGCCTCGATCTCGACGAGACGGTAGCCGTCTCGCTCGAAGACCCGAAAGGTCTCCGCGCGGGCCAACGGGATCTCCCGACCCATGTCCTCCAGGAGACGCGGATCGCCGGGTGACTCGACTCCGCAGGCGAGGGAAAGAAGGAGAGAGGCAGCGACGATGCCGCACTTCGTGCGTCGAAACGTGACGCCGTCGTTATGACGACGAGAAGCGCTCGAAAGGTACGTGGCTGCTGCGGTCGCCATGAGAACGACAAGCTCCATTTCCTGATGGCCGGAGTCGAAAATGATAGTGCATTCTCATTCGCAGTTCACGGCTGCCCACTCCCCATCGGACACAAAAGTGCGGACGGCCCCATCCCCGGAGCCGCCCGCGAAGCCCGCTCGCTGGAGGACCGTCAGAGAGCGCGGCGAGATCTCTACATCAGCGACCGGGCCAGAGCTTCTGCCACCACTTTTCTTCATCGACGACGGGTTCTGCCGGTCTCCGCCCGCGATAGTCGATGCGCTCACGAATCTCGGCGATGTCCCAGCCGGTCAGACGTGCCAGCGTCTGCGCCTCGCGGTCGAAGCGCTCGTCGAGGCTGGCAAGGTATTCACGTGCCTCCGAGCACTGCGCATCTCCGTTCCACGCGTGGCGAAGCACGTAGCGCCCCTGGAAGTTCTGTCGGTCGCTGGTCTGCTGGAAGCGCAGATCCTGAGGAAAGTGCTCGCGGTCGTAGCGCACGTGCAGCCGCGTGACGAAGACATCGCGAGCCTGACTCTTGCCCACTTCGCCCTGCCAGAAGACTCCGAGCTGGCGAAGCTGCTCCGGCGACAACGGGTTCGCAGCACACGGATCGCACCAGCTCATGTCCCAGGCATACTCGAGGAAGACGCTCTGCATGCCGTCCTTCTTGACCTGCTCGTTGAACATGTCCTTGTAGAAGCTGCCGAAGTCGTCCTTCACGAAGGCTGGGATCTCCTGACCCGTGGGTAGTCTGACCGTGCGGTAGTTCGTCGTCTCGACGCGCCCCTTGCGCGTCAGCGCGTAGACGAAGAGCTCTTGGGCGCCGTCGGCGTTCACCGTGCCAAGCCGGATTGGCAGCATGAACTTGGGCGACTCGTAGGCCACCTGGATCGGCCGCAGGTTGGCGAAGCCGAGCTTGGACTGCTCGTCGAGGTTCACTTTGGCGACGAAGAACCGCATGCCCTGCTTGAGATAGCTGCCGAGGACTTCCTTCGCACCGCCGGGAAGCCGATAACCGCTGCGCTGCAGGAAGGTGAGCAGACCCTCACTCTCTTCCGCGTTGAGAATGAGGATGTCGTACTCGCCCACCGTGTACTTCGCCTCGATCGTGACGCCGAGATCTTGGGCGTCCGCGAGTGCCTCGGTCTCCACCGGCGCGGCCGACATCGGCATCGCCCTCGTCGACTCCAGCATCGCACGACGCCGCCAGCAGGGATTCTCGTCAAAGTACTCGACGAGCCGCGGCGAGGTGTAGGTGTCGAGGTGGTCGATCAGCGATTGCTCGGCAACGTGGATCTGCTCGCGCTCGAGGAAGGTCGGCACGGGGATCACCATCGCGAACTCCTTGAGATCGCCGCGGTAGTCGCTCGCCATCGTCACGACCGTGCGGTCGCCGTCGCGCACGAGGACCACCTGGGAAGCCTTGTTGAAGAGCTTCGTGTCGGCCTTGGCGACGTAGAAGCCGCAGAAGGCGTTGCCCGGCGCAGGGCCAAGCAGCAGGACCAACAGGGAGAGGAAAAGCGCGCCGACGGAAAGACGAGGCGCGAGGGCTCTCGAGTTGAAACGGTGGAAGCGAGTGGGCATGGAGTCCTCCTGGAGTTTGAGTTCATCGAGCTGCCCCCGCGCGCTCGCGGGCCAAGCAGCCATTCGTTCAGCCACGGCGTCCATCGCCGGGACCAGCGGAGCAGTGAAAATCAGCGCACAGAGAAAGCCGTTGGGCTCGTGCAGGCCGAACTGGAAAGCGGCACCGACCGCCGCGACCAGGGCGCCGTAGCCCATCCGCATCGCCCGGCCGCGCGGCGTCGTGCGCGGATCGGAGATCATGAAGAAGGCGAAGATGAGAAGCGCGCCGCTTTGCAGCGAGTGAGCGGCAATCTCGAGCGGGTCGCCGAGCCAGAACGCTCGCACTCCGAGCAGCAGCGCGTAGCTCGACAGAAAGCTGAGAGTGACGTCGGAGCGCACGGCACGGTGAATGACGAAGGCGCCGAAGAGCACGCAGAAGACTCCGACGACGGCTCCCCTGCCCCACTGGCCGGGCGAGACCCAGACGCCGTCCGTCAGCATCCACATCGTCACGATGCCGAAGTTCGTCGGATTGAAGACGTGTTTGCCCCGTGCTCGGAGAACGAACTTGCTGCCGATCGCAACCACCGCGGTCGCCGCAAGGAAGCCCAGCGAGGCCGTGCGCGCCAGAAGGCACAGCGACAGCGACGAGATGAGCGGGCTGCGGGGATCGAAGCGCCGGCCTCGCAGCCGAGCCCCGAGGGCCTCGGTCAGCAGCGATGCGCCGCCGGCGACCAGAAGGTGCTCCGCCCGAATGTCGATTCCCAGAGCACTACGGCCCCAGATCACGAGAGCCGATAGGGCAACGATCTGAAAGTGACGCGGGTCCTGCAGCGTTTGCGCTGCGCGCGGTGATCTGATCGACATGGTTTCGTCCTCCTCAGCTACTGAGACACCGCTGCCGTCCAGAACGAAACCTCTTTCGTGATCGGTTGCCTCCAGCGTTCGCCGCTTTCGGACCTGATCCCCGCGATTCGCTTGAGCCCGCCGAGAGGCCTGCGCTAGCTTGACGACGTGCCTGACTTCGAAACCTGCAACGCCGCCCGCCTGAGACGGGATCCTGCGTACGACGGCGTCTTCTTCAGACGCCCGAGGGCGGAAGACGCCGACCTTTGAAGCGCCATCATGCTTGACTTCGAAACGTGCAATGCCGCCCGCCTGAGACGGGATCCTGCGTACGACGGCGTCTTCTTTATCGGGGTGAAGACGACGAAGATCTACTGCCGCCCCGTCTGCCGCGTGAGGCAGCCGCGGACGCGCAACGTGCTCTTCTTCCCGAGTGCCGCGGCCGCCGAGGAAGCAGGATTTCGACCCTGCCTGCGCTGCCGCCCGGAGTCAGCCCCGTTCTGCCCCGCCTGGAACGGCACGAAGACCACGGTCTCGCGCGCTCTGCGGCTCATCGAAGAGGGCGCTTTGGACGACGCTGGCGTCGAAGAGCTCTCGAGACGGTTGGGCGTCGGCTCCCGACACCTGTCCCGGCTCTTTCGCGAGCACCTCGACACCACCCCGGTTCAGGTCGCCAAGACCGTGCGTATTCAGCGCGCCAAACGTCTTCTCGACGAGACGTCGCTGCCAATCGCCGAGATCGCGCTGCGGTCGGGATTCGGTTCCGTCCGTCGATTCAACACGGTCTTCAAGGAGCTCTACGGGCGACCGCCGTCGAAAGCGCGCGGCATCCGCGCCCACCTCGCACCCACTGACACCCAATCCAAGGAGAGACCGTGACGGAGCCACAGCTGGACATGGAATACCTCTTCGAGCTGCGCGTGAAGCTCGACCCACCGATCGAAAGCGCCGGTACACCGGAAGGCCACCGCATGGTGGTCATCGCCGAGTCCGGAACCGTGAGCGGACCGAGACTCAACGGCAGAGTCCTGCCCCGGTCTGGCGGCGACTGGGCGCGCGTTCGCTCCGATGGCTCTGGAGCGCTCGACGTGCGCCTCAGCCTCGAGACCGACGACGGCGCCATCGTCCACATGACCTACGGAGGCCGGATGATGCCGCTCGACGGCGACTTCGACTATGCGCTCGACTTTTCCAAGCCCGACGATCGTGAAGGAGCTTCGCGCTACTACTTCCGCACCAATCCGCTCTTCGAGACGGGGGACGCACGATACGCCTGGCTCAACCACACCGTCTGCATCGGCAAGGGACGCACGGGAGACGGCGGTGTCATCTACGAGGTCTTTGCCGCGCAGTAGCCCCGGCCAGACGGGGCTTTCCTTGCCAGGCGCCTTCTGCCACCCTGAGGCCGACATGGCAGCACGAAAGAAGTCGACGAAGAAGAAACGCGCCAAGAGCGGGGCGGCCCCGCCCGATGGCCCCTTCGAACCCGCCACCGCACAAGCGATCGACCGCATCGTTGCAGGGCTCCATCGGCTCTACCCCGACGCCGACTGTGAGCTCGACTGGCGCAACCCGTTGGAGCTGCTGATCGCCACGATCCTCTCAGCACAGTCGACCGACGTGCGGGTCAATGAGGTCGGCAAGACGCTCTTCGACAAGTACACCAGCGCCGCCGACTTCGCCGAAGCCGATCCGGAGGAGTTTCAGGAGGACATCCGTTCGACCGGCTTCTTTCGTCAGAAGGCGAAGAACGTCATGGCAGCCGCTCGTCTGCTCGTCGACGAGCACGGCGGCAGAGTGCCTCGAGATCTGGACGCGCTCGTGCAGCTTCCGGGGGTCGCCCGAAAGACGGCGAACGTCGTCCTCGGCACGGCGTTCGGCATCCCTTCGGGCTTCGTCGTCGATACTCACGTCAAGCGCCTCTCCTACCGGCTCGGCCTTACCCAGCAGACCAACCCGGCGAAGATCGAGACCGACCTGATGGCCAAGATCCCGCGCGACGAGTGGATCTTCGCCGGCCACGCCATCATCTGGCACGGCCGGCGCGTCTGCGCGGCACGCAAGCCGGCCTGCAACGTGTGCACCCTCCACGAAGACTGCCCGCGCAACGGAGTACCCCTCGCGTGAACGACGCACAAGGACACCTCCTGCTCGAGGGTTCGCGCGTTCTACTGACCGGAGCCACCGGCGGAATCGGACTCGAAACGGCAAAGGTCCTCGCTGCCGCCGGGGCGCGTCTGGCCCTGCAGACACGGACGCAGCAGGAATCGGCGCTGAAGCTCGCCGAGGAGCTGCCGAACGGGCCTCACGCCGTTGGGGTCGCGGACCTCCGATCCGAAGCCGAGACGCAGGCGCTCTTCGCCGCCGCAGCCGAGAAGCTCGGCGGACTGGACGGCCTGGTGGTCAACGCCGGGGTCTACAAACCGACCGTGCCCGCCTGGGAGCTCGAGCTCGAGCAGTGGCGCGACACCCTCGCCGTCAACCTCGAAGGCGCCTTTCTCTGTTGCCGCGAGTTTCTTCGCTGCCTGCGAGATCGCCCGACCGACCGAGCCTCGATCGTTCTGATCGGATCGACCGCCAGCGTTTTCGGCGAAGCCGGGCACGTCGACTACTCCGTCTCGAAGGCCGGCCTCGGCGGCCTGCTACGCACGCTCAAGAACGAGATCGGCCAGCTCTGCGCTCTCGGAAGAATCAACCTCGTGCATCCCGGCTGGGTCGTGACGCCGATGGCGGAAGAAGCTCTGGCCGAGCCTGGTGCCGTCGAGCGCATCACCCAGACGATGCCGCTGCGCAAGGTGGCGACGCCGGCCGACGTCGCGGGAGCGATTCTCTACTTCTTGAGCCCGACGCTCAGCGGACACGTCAGCGGCAGTGAGCTCACGGTCGCCGGCGGCATGGAAGGCCGCGTTCTACACCGTCCGTGAGTCGCGACCGCCTGACCCGCCCGCGGCGCGTGCTCCTTCTGACGCACCTGTGGTGCGGCCTGAGCTTGGGGTTCTACCTCGTCGTCATCAGCGTCAGTGGCAGCGTCATCGTCTACCGAAACGAGCTCCGAGCCGCCTTTCAGCCACAGCCGCGAACGGTCGAAGTGACCGGGCCACGCCTCACTGAAGACGAACTGATCGAAGCAGGCCAAGCGGCATACCCTCAGCACGAGGTCTTCGTGTACGCGGTGCCCGACGACCCTCTGCACGCTGTCAGCCTCGAAGTGAATCGCGGTGAGTCGAGACGCCAGATCCTCTTCGATCCGTACACCGGCGAGGATCTCGGCAATGCGGTGCCCTTCGGCTGGCACGCAACGACGTGGCTCATCGATCTGCACGGGACGCTGCTCGGAGGATCCGTCGGCAAGCGCATCAACGGCGTCGCCGCGCTGCTCTTTCTGGTTCTGGTCGGCTCGGGCTTCGTCCTCTGGTGGCCGGGTGCCCGCCGGCTGTTGCGCGGACTGCGGATCGAGCACGATCGCGGAGTGCGTCGTTTTCTGTTCACGCTGCACGGAACGGTGGGAGCTCTCTCTCTCGCGCTTCTCCTGCTGTGGGGCATCACCGGGCTCTATCTCACCTTCCCCGAGCCCTTCTCCGCCGTGGCCGACTGGATCGAGCCGCTCGACGAAGAGAGCTTCGAGCCGCGTTTCGTCGACGACGTCCTCTACTGGATCGCCAACGTGCACTTCGGACGCTTCGGCGGCGGCCCGACGAAGCTCGCCTGGGCCGCCTTCGGGCTCGCTCCCGTCGCGCTCAGCGCCACCGGGGCCGCCCTGTGGTGGCAGCGCAAACGGCACGTAAGAAGTGGCACAAGGGTATAGTCAACTTGCTATGCAAGAGACTCGACTCCCTCGCGGGAAGCGGCGCACGAGCGCAGTTCGCCTCTGCGCCCTCTTCTCCGTCGCACTGACCGCCCCCCTGTTCGCTCAGAACTGGGCCTTCGAGGAGACCTTCGATGGACAGCCCGGCACGCCGTCGGCCGAGCTCCTCCCTCGGACCTTCGACTACGCGGTGACCCACCGCACCCATCCGAAGGAGCACGACAAGACCTTCGTCCGCTACCCGGCGGACCACGGCATGAGCTGCGCCGGGCCGGAGAACCCGGTCAGCGTCCCGGACCGGCAGCACCTGGTCCGCACGACGCATTTCAGCAGCGGTGCCGAGCCGGACGAGAGCTTCTATCTGTGTCGAGATCACATGATGTCTTCGATGGGCGACGTCGAGGGCTACTCGGTCACCGCCTTCTGGCCCAAGCAGGAGTTCGACTTCTCGAGGGGTGGCGTGCTCGAGTTCGACGTCAACATCAACGACGATCATCCGCGCTCCTGGTGGGAGGTGCTCATCGCACCGCGCGATCAGCTGCGCATCGGTCCAGCCGAGGACTGGCTGCCCATCGACGAGACCTACCCGGCCGATCGGATTCTCCTGACCTTTCACGAGACTTCGAAGAGAGAGATCAAGGTCGGTACGGGCGCGATCGCACCCGACGGCTGGACGGTGAACGAGGACGACTGGCGTGACTGGCGTGACATCGACGCCGACGATCCGGCACTCTCCGACCGTCGCGTCCGGCGCACGATGCGCGTGGAGCTCGAGCGCGCCAAGATCCGCTGGAGTGTCGAGAAAGCCGACGGCACCTTCGATACCTACTCCGCTCCCGTACCAGACGGCTTACCCTTCACCCGCGGCTTGGTGCAATTCAAGACGCACGCCTATACGCCGGAGAAGGACGGCAACGACGACGCCTACACCTTCCATTGGGACAACGTGCGCTTCACCGGCCCGGTCGTCGGTCCCTACGAAGCCTACGAGACGACCGAGCTCGCCTACCTGCAAGCCAACGGCGACCGAGACATCGGAGACCGGGCAAGACAGCACATCGCACTGCCGCGAGCGCCGACCGCGTCCGACCGCCCCGTTCTCGTCGGTCAGCTGCACGGTGCACTGCGTGGACAGGTCCTCTTGCGCATCAACGGCGAGACAGGCGCGCGACGCGTCGATCCGCTGCACTACTCGGACTCCGGGTGTGGCACGACCGGCTGGACGACCTTTCGAGTGCCGCTCGACCCGGAGGACCTGAACGCGGGCACCAACGTCTTCGAGTGGGAGATCGGTCCACGTCCCGACTGCGCCATCGACTGGTGGTGGGACGGCTTTTCGGTGAAGAGCCTGGAAGTCCAGATGGAGCGTGACGCACAGCAGATCCTGCGCCCCCGGCGCCGTGCGCTGCCGCGACCCGCTCCGAATCCCTGAGCGCGCGACCCGTGTTCACGAGCGTCCTGCTGTTGTCAGTGACCGCGTGGGCTCCCCCACCCGCGACTCGAGTCGAACTGCTCGTCTGTCGCACGCAAGATGCCAAGCTGCAGTGCGTCGCCGACATTCACGTCGACAGCGACGAGCCCCTGAGCCGCGACGGCGTAGCGGCCTACACGATCGGCTACCTGGCGCGACAGCGGGACGGAACGCCCAAGCTCCTCCGACAGCACGTCTACCCGGTGCAGCGTCACGCTCTACGCCGCAGCATCCCCGTCCCTTTGGAGGCGCTCGAGGCCGAGGCCTTCGCCCAGCCCGCAAGAGTCCGACTCGCCCTCTTCCGTAAAGCGGGCGGCCAGACGACGGCGCTCGCCGGAGCCAGCGTCATGGTCGCACTGAGCGAGGAGGTCTCGCTCGACGCCCTGCCGAGCGACTTCGACTGGACTCCCAATCCCGAGGTGTACGCCGGCGGAGACGGAAGCGACTGCGACGAAGAGGCGATCGTCGTGCTTCCCGAAGACCTGAGCACGGGGCAGAGCGCTCAATACGCCTACATTCGCGAGGCTCATCCCGGGGCGGAGGTGACGCGCCAGTCGCTGTCGACGCGCGGGGAGCGCAGCGTCGACCTCTTCACGCTGAAGCTCCGGGACGACCGAGAACTGGAGCTTTGCTTCGACATCACGGCCTTCCACGGCGAGCGACCGCAGCCCTGACGGCGCACGCGGGTTGGAGGTCGGGCGCGACCGAACCTATTCTTGTCCTCATGCAGACCTTGGTCGTCCGTCGCGTCGTCGCTTACCTCGTCGACTCGGTCGTCATCTTCGCGCTCTTTGCCTCTCTCCACGTCGCCCTCTGGTTCGGGACGGGCGGCGGGGTGCACGGCGCCGTCGGCGAACTCGCGAGCCCGTGGGCCAACTGGCTCTGGGTCTTTCTGGTCAACACGGCGATCGCCGGCGGGCTCTACCTCGCTGTCACCGAGTCCTCGCCGCGGGCGGCAACGCTCGGCAAGCAGGCTCTGGGAATCCGAATCGAGAGCGAAGGCACGATGACCTTTGGGCGGGCCTATCTGCGAGCGCTCGTGAAGCTGGTGCCTTGGGAGATGTTCCACGTCGCGTTGATGTTCTTCGCCGTGCAAACCAGCGCGGAGACGCCGCTGGCGTTCGAGCTCGTGCAGCCCGGATACACCATCTTCAACGGCCTCGGGTGGCTCCTGATCGTCATCTACCTGGCGATGGCCGCCTTCGGCCAGGGCCGACCGCCGCACGACCGCATCAGCGGCACTCGCGTCGTTCGCTCGTCAAGCTGAAACCTCTCCGACGCGCTGCGGGGCCCATCGCGAGCCGCGCCCGGGACGGCGGGTTCCGCACGAACGCCGTGCGGAAACCGCACGCCGAAGCCTCCTCCACGCCCGGCGAACCGAGCAAATCGACGGAAATCGCAGCGTTTGCAGGCCAATGTCGCTGTGGCATCGACGTTGCTCTATGAGTCCTCCGTCAAGCAACGCGCCGGCGGCGGGAAACGGAAGACGAAGCCTGAGCCGGCGCTCGAAATAGGAGACATCGAATGCGAGGTCATCGAAACCTGATTGCATTGCTCGCCCTTGGGCTCACGTCGCTGCCACAGCTCCCCGCTCACGCGCAGCGGGACTCGGAGAGGTTCTCGGGTTCCCAGAAGGTCGGCTATCTCGGGCAGACGAGTCGCTCCGTCATGGCGCGCAACGTCCTCGAGCGGCTGAACAGCCAAACTGAAGCTCGCCCGGCCTCGGGCCCGGCAGACCGCATCCTGCTGTGGCACGAAATCGTGCTCGATTCCGTCGCGATCGACCACACGCCGGATCCGGACACCGGCGACGTCGCTCTCGACAACGGCGGACCGACGCGAACCAGCCGAGCGCTGGCGATCGTGCAGATTGCCGTGTTCGACGCCGTCAACGCCATCTGGCCGCGCTACACCGCCTACAGCGACTTCGAGGCTGTGCCCGAAGGTGCCTCACTCGACGCCGCGATCGCGACGGCCTCCTACACGGCGCAGGCCGCCCTCTTTCCGCAGCAGCTCGATCGGCTGACCGCACTCCTCGAATCCGACATGGCCGAAATTGCTGCAACGCCCGATGAGCTTGCCGGCGGCATCGACGTCGGCGAGCGGGCGGCGCTCGCCATCCTCGCGCTCCGCGACGACGACGAGTCGCATCACGACGAAGCCGACTGGTCAGAAGGCGGCTACGTCGCCGACGGTGCCACCACTCACTACGGCACCCTCGTCAACGATGGTTCGACGGAGACCTTTGCGTGGGAGCCCGATCCTCTGACTCCGGCGGCCAGCGGCGAGTCGAGCCTGGCGCTCGGCGCCTACTGGGGCGGGGTCACCCCCTTCTCGCTCGAGAGTGGCGATCAGTACCGTATCGGACCGCCGCCCGAGCCAGGCTCGAGAGACTACGTGCGCGGCTTCCGCGAAGTCCTGCGCCTCGGCGCTTCGACGGACACCACAGGCAGTACCTCGACGGCTGAGACTCGTTTCGTCGGCAACTTCTGGGGCTACGACGGCACTCCGCTCCTCGGCACGCCGCCGCGCCTCTTCAACCAGATCGCCATCCAGGTGGCTCGCGACGAGGGCGTGGGCAACGTCGTCGAGGTCGCCCGCTACCTCGCACTCATCAACACCGGCCTCGCCGACGCGGCCATCGCCGCCTGGGACAGCAAGTACTACTACAACTACTGGCGTCCGGTAACCGCAATCCGCACCTCCGACGGCGTCGGCGATACGCCGGAAGAAGCCTCTTGGAAGCCCGTCGGGATCTCAGTGATCAACACCGAGGACGCCATCACGCCGACGCCGCCCTTCCCCGCGTATCCCTCGGGCCACTCCACATTCGGCGCTTCGACCTTCGAGATCATGCGTCGGCTCTTCGGCAACGATACGCGCTTCACCTTCGTCTCCGACGAGTACAACGGGGAAGGCGTCGATCCGCTTGGCGTGCCGAGGCCTCTGGTCCCGGTTCGCTTCCGCTCCCTGCGAGAGGCTCAGGAAGAGAACGGCGACAGTCGCATCTACAACGGCGTGCACTGGCGCTGGGACGACGAGGGCGGTCAGGAGTTGGGCGAGAACGTCGGCCGGCATCTGATGGTCGAAGGCGAAGCGTTCCAGCCGCTGCTTCGCAACCGGAGAAGAGGCGGCAATGGGAACTAGCTCACGCTGGAGCTCGGCAGCGTCCCTGAGCGCGCTTCTCCTCCCCCTCGTGGCGCTGTGCCTCGCGTGCGGCGGCGCGCAGTCTCCGGACGGTGCGGCGCGCTTCGTCGAACAGGAGCTCGACCAGCTGAGCTCCCCCTTCTCGCGCGAGACGGTGCTGGAGCTGAACGCGATCGTGGCTCGGTCCCTGGATGTGATCGAAGAGTTCGACACGGCCCGCAGGGAGCACGCCGTCCGCCCCTCGTCGGCGACCGGAGGCCTCTATGCCGACCTCGCGCAGCGAGCCGACGACGCCCGCGTCGACATGGCCGCCGCAGAGCAGCGGCTGCGTCAGAGCGGTGAGCGGTTCAACGAGGCGATCCTGGCCGCGATGGTGCGCTTCGTCGATGGCGTCTCGACGGAGATTGCACTCGAGACGGAGCGACTCTAGGCAGCCGCGCACACGACCTCAGCGCGGAAGTGCCCCGTCCGCCTGCCCCCCGGGCGGGCGGGGCGAGCCCTTAGCGGGTCTCACCGGCCTTGAGCCTCTGGAAGTAGTCCTTCGTCGCTTCGACGACTTTCGGCGCCAGCACGATCGTCACGATCATGTTCGGCACGGCCATCAGAGCGAAGGTCGTATCGATCAGGTTGATCGCCATCGCCGCGCTCCAGAGCGAGCCGAGAAAGAGTCCGCCGAGGTAGATGTACGTGTACCAGTCCTGGCGCTGGGCGCCGAAGAGGTAGCTGAAGCACTTCTTGCCGTAGTAGCTGTAGCTGATCATCGTCGACAGCGCGAAGAGGGTGACGATCAGAACCAGCAGCGCCTTGCCAACAGGGCCGAGCACGCTTTCGACGGCCGCTGTCGTCAACGAGACGCCCTGGACCTGATCGCCGAAGCTCACGCCCGAGGTCAGGATGACGAGAGCCGTCAGGGTGCAGACGAGAATGGTGTCGATGAACGGGCCGATCATGGCGACGAGCCCCTCGCGCACCGGCTCGCTCGTCTTCGCCGCGCCGTGCGCCAGAGGCGCCGTACCGATGCCCGCCTCGTTGGAGAAGGCGGCGCGTTTGACGCCGATCAACAGAACCTGGCGAAAGCCCTCGCCCGCCGCGCCGCCGGCCACCGCGGAGCCCGTGAACGCCTCGGAGAGAATCCGCGCGAAGACCTCCGGCACGGCTTCGAAACGCATCACGACAATGACGATCGCCATGCCGAGGTACAGGAGGCACATGGCCGGTACCAGCTTCGCCGTCACGGTGCCGATGCGGGTGACACCACCGAAAGCGACGATGGCGACGAGAGTCGTCGCCGCGAGCCCGGTGTAGAGCGGCTTGACGCCGTAGGCGGTCGTCAGGATCTCGGACAGCTGATTCGTCTGAAACATCGGCAGGCACCCGATGATGCCGAACGAGCAGAAGATGATCGCCAGGAAGTTCCAGCGCGGCCCGAGGCCCTCGCGGATCGCGTACATCGGGCCGCCCTGCAGCTCGCCGGCAGAGTCTTTGCCGCGATACAGCTGAGCGAGCGTGCACGAGAAGAACTTGGTCGTCATGCCGACCGAGGCCGCAACCCACATCCAGAAGACCGCGCCAGCGCCGCCCTGTGTGATGGCGATCGCGACACCCCCGATGTTGCCGACGCCGATCGTCGCGGCGAGCGCCGTCGACAGAGCCTCGAAGTGACTGATGTCTCCAGGATCGTCAGGGTTGTCGTACTTGCCCCGCAGAATGTCGATGGCGTGGCGCCACGCCATCAGCGGACGCAACCGCGAGACGATCGACAGCAGAATGCCGCCACCGATCAGCAGGACGACGAGGGGCAGGCCCCACGCCAGATCGACGGCCGTCTGGAGAAAGCTGTCCAGGCGCTGCATCATGGATGAAATCCTCGGAGTCGTGGGGAAAGGGACGCCGCATCATACTCGCCGACCCGCGCGAGGCTGAACGCCCGCAAAACAAACGAGGCCGCGTCTTTCGACGCGGCCTCGGAGTTCGACAAGTTGCAGGGAGTCTAGTTGCCCGTGGGTTCCAGAGTCAGCGGATCGCGCTCCGGAAGCTCGACGACGGTGCGTCCCGGCAGGGCGCTGTCGATGTCGGCCCGCCCGTCGGCGTCACCGCCCTCGATCGCCTGCCAGTTGCCGACGATCAGGACGACCGCTTCGTCAGGCCTCAGGTACTCGTTGGCCACCCTCTGAATATCAGCCGGTGTCACCGCCGCGAGTCGGTCTCGGTAGCTCGTCCAGTAGGAGTGCGGGCGGCCGAGCACTTCGTCCTGAGCGAAGAGCGACGTCGCCGACGCCTTGGAGTCGAAGCGGCTGGGGAAGGTGTCGATGAAGGAAGCCTTGGCGGTCTCGAGCTCTTCGGCGGTGACCGGCTCCGTGCGGATGCGCTCGAGTTCCTCGAGCACGATGTCCGCAGCGAGCGCCACCGTCTCGCTCTTCGACTGGTAGATCGCGATGAACATGCCGCTGTCGTACTGCCCTACCTGAAACATCGATCCGGCGCTGTAGGCCAGACCCTCGTCGGACCGAACGCGCTTGGTGATGCGCGACGTGAAACCACCGCCACCGAGAATCTCGTTCATCAGCTGCAGCGCGAGGTCGTCGTCGTTGTCCCAGGAGACACGCTTCTTGCCGAGGTGGCCGATGCGCACGCGTCCCTGCGGAATGTCCTTCTGCGCGACATAGATCCCGGGCTCAGGAACGTGCTTGGGCTCCGGCGGAGGCCAGGGAACCTCCTTGCCCCCTGCGGGCCAGTCCTTCAGCCGCTCACCAATCTTGCCGAGGATGTCCTGCGTGCCGACGTCGCCGGAGATCGCAAAGACCATCGTCTCGGGCCGCCAGTAGTCGCGGTGAAAGGCGATCAGATCGTCGCGCTCGACGGCGTCGAGCGATGCCTTGGTGATCAGTCTCGAGGCATGATGCTCCGTGCCGTTGAGGAGCCAGCGCCACTCCCGCGACGCGATGCTCTGCGGATCGTCATTGCGCTGCTTGAGGTCCTCGAGCAGGTTGTCCTTCGACAGCTGCAGGCGATTCGCATCAAAGCGCGGCTCTCGCATCATCGAGAAGAAGAGATCCAGGCAGGCGTCGATTTCACGGCTCAGGCAGTTCAGCGAGGCGTTACCCGATGTACTGCCGATGCTGGCCGAGAAGTTGGCCGCAAGCTGCGCCGCGGCCTCATCGAAGGCGCTCGGATCGAGATCGCCCGCCCCGCCCGTGCGCATCAGCTCACCGACCATGCCTGCGACGCCGACTCGATCGGCCGGCTCGAGAAACGAACCAATGCGCAAGCGCACACTGATCTGGACCAGCGGCAGAGACGAGTCTTCGGAAACGTAGGCGACCGCTCCGAACGGCAGCTCGTGTCGCATCGAATCCGCCTCGGGCACCTCGAAGACGAGCTCGTCGTACTGGAGATCGCGCGGATGACCGGCGATCTCCTCGGCGCTGGCGACCGGAGCGAGAAGCGGTGCGCTCAGCAGCGCTACGAGCCCAAGACGGGTCAGATTCGTGGAGTTGCTCATTCTTCACCTCCGTCGCCTTCGAGCTCGGCGAGTCTTTCCTTCGCGGTACGGAGCATCAGTTCGACGACCGGCTTCATCTCCGGCGGCGCCTGGCCCGCTTGCGCTTCGATCTGCTCGGCGATCGCCTGGAGCTGCTCAGCATCACCGAACGACCGCAGCTGGCGCAGCTGCGCCAGGATCGCTTGGCGCTGCTCGGCCGGTACGTCGGTCAGCTCCGGCGGAACCTCCTCGGCTTTGCTGCCAGACTTGCGAGTGTAGTGACCGACGAGTCGGCGCTCGGGCACCAGGTAGGTGCGCGCGGCCTCGCGGATCTGCTCGGCGGTCACCGCCTCGACGTTCGTCTGCAGCGTGTCGAGATAACGGTAGTCGCCCTGCCCCTCGTAGAGAGCCAGCTGAATCGACAGGAAGAGCGGATCCTGAAGACGCCGGTACGTGTCGGCGATTTCACGGTTCTTCACCTTGCGCAGCTCTTCCTCGCTCACCAGGTTCTCCTGCAGATCCGCAACGACCTCGTCCCAGGCCGCTTCGAGGTCGGCGGGAGTCGACTCACCCTTCGTCTCGGCGAGGAAGGAGAAGTAGCCGGCGAACTTCGACGGCAGATGGGAGGCCGAGGCGCGGCTGGCGACCTCTGACCCCTCGACCATCGTCTTGAACAGACGTCCGGTGCGTCCCGAGAGCACTCCCGCGAGCACGTCGAGTGGGTAGCTCTTCTGGTTCACGAAGGACTCGGTGTGGTACCTGATTTCGATCTGCGGCTGGCAATCACACTCGGCGCTCAGGCGCTTCTCGGCCTTCTGGTTCATTTCGAGCGTGACGACGTCGGGCGCCTCGGGACCGCGCGGTAGCCGGCCGAAGTAGCGCTCCGCGAGTTCTTTGACCCGGTCGATCTCGAAGTTGCCGACGAGGACCGCCGTAATGTTGTTGGGAGCGTAGTAGGTGCGGAAGAAGTCGTCCGCCTGCTCCTTGCTGATGACGCGCAGATCCGAGGGCCAGCCGATCGTCGGCCAGCTGTAAGGATGCGACTGCCAGAACATCGCGTTCAGCTGCTCGTCGAACTCGCCGGTCGGCGTCGATTCGGTGCGCAGGCGGCGCTCCTCATAGACGACGTCGCGCTCGGCGTAGAACTCGCGAAAGACCGGGTTCAGGAGCCGGTCCGACTCCATCCAGAACCACAGCTCCAGCTTGTTGGCGGGAATGCGGTTGAGATAGACGGTGACATCGGTCGACGTGAACGCATTGAGGAAGGACTGGCCCTCGGAGGTGTAGATCTTGTCGTACTCGTCCTTCACCATGATCTCGCGCTGTTCTTCGACGAGCTTGGTGAACTCGGTCTCGAGATCGATCAGCTCCTGCGGGCGCGCATCGGTCGCGTATGGATCCTCGATCTCCCCGCGGCGGAAGCGCTCACGCTGTTCGCGGTAGATCTCGCGGATCTCGTTCTGAAGCGCTTCCTGCTCATCGATGATCTCGAGATCCCGCTCGATGTTCGTCGTGCCGATCGTCTTCGTGCCCTTGAACATCATGTGCTCGAAGAGGTGCGCCATTCCCGTGATGCCGGGGCGCTCGTCAGCGGAGCCGACTTTGGCAACCCAGGCGGCCGAGACGGTCGTCAGCTCGGGCCGACGGACGAGCAGCATTTTCAGGCCGTTGTCGAGCTCGACCTCGACGACGGGAACCTTGGCCGGCTCCTGCGCGGCGACCGGCGCCAGCGCGGCGCAAGCGAGCGCCAGGCACAAGACTCCCCATGTTCTTTTGTACTTCATGCTTTCCTCATTTGCGGAGGCTCCAGGACGCAGCGACGCCGTGTCGCCGGTCCGGTGCCACATTTGCACGATGATTCTCTGATTCTACGGAGCGACGGCGCGGGAAGTTCGTCCCGCTTACGTCACCGCTCGGCGGCGCGCCCAGCCCATACGACGGCGACCGCAGCCCTCGGGGATCTGCGGCCGTACTCTTCGGCTGGCGCGAGCCGAACGTGTCAGCTCAGTGTCACCTGACCTTCAGGCGAGTCGCTCCTCACCTACTGGGTCTTCAGGTAGGCGTAGATCGCTTCAGCGTCTTCGGTCGAGAAGCGGAAAGGCGGCATGGGCAGGCGCGGCATCGTGCCGTCCATTTTCCGCCCGGTCTCCATCAGCAGGAGGAAGTCTTCCTTCGAGTAGCCCGGGAGGTTCCTCAGGTTCGGCGCCATGAAGGCCCATCGCGGACCGGCGAAGGGGCTCTTGACGGGCACTGCGCCACCCGACAGCAGGCGATTCGTCTTGAGCTCGCCGAAGCGGTCGCGCGGAGAGTGACACTGGACGCACATCGATGCGTTGTGCACCAGGTAACGACCGCGCTCGACCTGTGCGGAGGTCTCGGTCGCGACATCGGCGTTGACGGTTTCGGCCCCAGCCATGCCGAGGCCGAAGACCACCACCGCGCAGAAAAAGGCGATGGCGAGGTGAGTGCGGGTCATGAAGAATTCCTCCGGAATCGGTGCGGGCGAGAGGGCCGCTGGAGTGCGTCCTTGGCGGCCGCCCGTGGACGTAACGTTACCACTCATCAGGGGTTTCCGTGCGGCAACGTCTGATGATTCGACGGCCGCTCGCGAGTGGATCGAGCGGGCTCAGATCGCCGCCGCAGGCGACGGCGAGGCCGCCTCGCCGGCGGCGCTCGAGAGCAGACTCTGCGCCAGCAATTCGTACGAGCGGAGCCGGTGCTCGGGGTCGTGGCAGATGGTGAGTACGAAGACCTCTCGAGCCCCGTAGTCTCCAGCGATCTCGTCGAGCCGACGTCGTACCTGATCCGCCGTTCCGATCGCTGCTCTTTCGTGAAGACCTCGCATCATCTCGCGCTCCGAGAGCGTGTAGTCGAAGGACTCGGCCTCCTCCGGCGTCGGAAAAGGTCCGGGCTGACCTCGCAGGATCTTCACCCACCAGAGAAAGCGGCTGCCCGCGAGAAAGCGCGCTTCCTCTTCCGTGTCCGCCACCTGGACGCTGACCCCGACGCTGACACGCGGAGACGATTCGGCCCCGGGCTCGAAGCGATCGCGGTAGATCCGGGCCGCCTCGGCCCCTCCGGCCGGCTGAATGAAGTGAGCGAAGCTGTAGGGGCAGCCGAAATGGGCAGCGAGATGAGCGCTGTCGAGGCTCGACCCGAGCACCCAGACCTCTGGACGCGTCGCCCCCTCCGGCATGGCCTTGACACGGTGGAACGGATGTTTCGGCGGCAGACCGTCGCCGAGGTAGGCCAAAAGCTCGCCCACCTGCCCGGGATAGTGCTCGATTCCGAGAGCTCCAGGACCGTGCGCAAGGGCCGCCGCCGTCAGGCCGTCGGAGCCAGGAGCGCGCCCGATGCCGAGATCGATCCGTCCCGGATGCAGAGCTTCGAGCATGCGGAAGACCTCAGCCACCTTGAGCGAGCTGTAGTGGCTCAGCATGACGCCGCCCGAACCGACCCGCAGACGTTCGGTTCGTGCAGCGACCGCCGGGATGAGCACCTCCGGACTGGCGCAGGCCAGCGAGTGCGAATTGTGATGCTCGGCGAACCAGTAGCGTTCGTAGCCCAGCGAATCGGCCAACTCCGCGAGTCGCAAACTCTCCTGCACGGCTTCCGTCTGCGCGCTTCCCTCGCGAACAGGGCACTGATCGAGGACGGAGAGCGACAGCATGGATGCATCGTACCGCCGCTCTCCCTCCCCGCAAGGCTTCAGTTGCGCCCGGCCATCACGCCGCCGTCGACGGGCAAGACGGTCCCCGTGATGAAAGAGGCGTCGTCCGAAGCGAGAAAGAGCAGAGCCTCGACGACGTCCGCCGGCTGACCGTTCCGTCCGAGTGGATGCATCGGGGCAAATTGAGGAAGCGTCGCGGCCACTTCTTCCGACGACAAGAAGGTCTCGTAGACCGGCGTCTCGACCACCGCCGGAGCGACGGTGTTGATACGAATCCCATGCTCGGCGAGCTCGATCGCGAGGTTGCGCGTCAGCTGGTGCACACCGGCGTTGGCCGCCGAGTAGGCTGCGGACGGGGTCGCACCGATCGCTTGCAGGGCCCAGAGCGACCCCGTCTGCACGATCGCACCACCGCCACGCTCGATCATCGCCTTGGCGGCCTCCTGCGCCAGGAAGAACTTGCCGCGCAGGATCGTGGTCAGGAAGGCGTCGTAGTCCTCTTCGGTCAGCTCGAGGAAGGGCTTGGGCGCGAAGATCCCAGCGTTGTTGACGAGCAGATCGAGACCGCCGAACCGTTCCTTCGCCTTCGCCACGATCTGGCGAGCGGTCGCCGCGACGCCGATGTCGCCAGGGACGATGACGACCCGATCTCCCGTGGGGTCGAGACTCGCCGACGCTGCCTCGAGCTTGCTCTCGTTGCGTCCATTGAGAACGACGCTGGCTCCCTCTTCGAGCAGCCGGCGCGCAGCTTCGAATCCAATTCCTGATCCACCGCCACTGATGGCGGCAACGCGCCCTTCGAAACGAGCGGAGGTTTTCTGAGTGTTCATTGTGCGTCTCCAAGGGCGGCGCCCATTATTTTACCTATCGATCGGTAAATTAATGGACAGGCAGCGTCGAAGTCAATAATCTATCGACTGATTGATTAATTGAGTAAGCGAAAATCCCATGCCACGCCCCCGAAAAGACGAGCCTTCGAAACTCGAGCCGATCCTCGAGATCGCCCAGAGGCTGATTCAACAGCGCGGCTACAACGGCTTCAGCTTTCGTGAAATCGCCTCCGAGGTGGGCTGCACCAGCGCCAGCATCCACTACCACTTCCCCACCAAGGGCGATCTGGCGCGCGCCGTCGCCGCGCGCTACCGAGAGGCGTTTGCTTCTCGTTTGAACGACTTGGGCGCCGTGCCGGAGACGAGTGAGCGCCTCTACGGCTTCGCTCGCCTCTTCCTCGAGACCCTGGAGAACGACCGCCGCCTTTGCCTCTGCGGCATTCTGGCAAGCGAGAGCGAGAGTCTTCCCCCGGAGGTCCTCGCGGAAGCCGAAGCCTTCTTTGCCGAGACGGAGGCCTGGCTCTCCAAAACCCTCGGCGACGCGCGGCCGGCCAAATCGTTCCTCGCCGCGATGGAGGGCGCTCTCCTCGTCGCTCGGGCCCGAAACCGCCCGCAGGAGATCGACGAGGTGGCGGCGCACCTCGTCCCACTGATCACCACCTAGCAGCCCGTGGTGGAACTCCCTTAAGGCTGAGTCTGCCCGCCGTGGGCCCAACCGAAGATTGGACCGCTCCTCATATTTGCCAATTGCAATAAACTAGGAGGGATGGCCTGGATTCGCACCATCGAGCCGGAGGCGGCCACAGGACTCCTGCGCCGCCTCTACGACCAAGCTCTGCAGAGGGCCGGCAAGCTCTTTCAAGTGATTCAGATCCAGGGACTCAGGCCGCACACCCTGCGCGCCTCGACCGCGCTCTACACCGAAGTCATGCACTCCGAGCGCTCCCCTCTCAGCCGCTCCGACCGCGAAATGATCGCTACCGCCGTCTCCCGGGCCAATGACTGCTTCTACTGAACGCAGGCGCACGCCGACGATCTCCGGGCCGAGATCACCGATCATCCTCAGGCAGACGAGATCGTCGACGGCGTCGCTCACGACTACCGCGTGGCCCCCATCGAACCACCGCAGCGGGCCATGCTGGAGTTCGCCGTGACCCTGACCCGCACGCCGGGTGCCATGACGGAGCGCCACCTCGACCCGCTGCGCGCTGCCGGCTGGAGCGACGTTGCGATCCACGACATCGCCCAGGTGACCGCGCTCTTCAACTACTTCAATCGACTCGCCGATGGCCTCGGCATCGACCCCGAGCCCGAATGGCGCACGACGGAGGACACAGCGCTCGAGTCTTGATCCCCTCGGAGGCCCTTCCTCTCGAGCTCGCTACGAGCTCCCGGGGCTCCCAACCAACGCCTTTCTTCCGGGCCGCGTAACTACTGCAAGGTCCAACCCTCTCCCCTTCTCTCTCCTACCCTCTGGAGTCCTCATGCCCTCACCCCCTCAACGACGCTTCTGGCAGCTGGGCATCGTGCTCGTCTGGCTCGTCGCCGTCGGCCTGCTCGTCCAGCGCGAGCTCGGCGGTCCGCGCGCCGCATCTCTCGGCCCGACCGATCGTCTCTCCGAAGCCACCGAAAGCCGCCTCGGCCTCTTCCTCGAAACCGAGGCCGGTCGCCAGCGAGTCGGCACCGTCGAAGTCGCCCAGCAACCGACCGTGGAGACCTTCGAGGGGAGCGCAGGCGCGCAGCGCGTCGAAGGCATCGACCTCGACCTGACCGTCGAGATGTCGCTGCCGGTCTTCGGTCGTACGACAGACTTCGAGCTGGCCGGCAACATCTTCCGCCCCTACGCCGCGGCCCTCGCCACGTTCGACTTCCGCGTCCTCTCTGGAGAGTCGAACTTCCGGCTCGAAGGTCAGCTCGAGGGCGATGAGCTGAGTGCGCGCGTGCACTCGGCCGACGAAGTGCTGCCGATCGAAACCACCGTCGACGGCGACCTCGTCTTCTCGAGCGGCTTCGGTACGCCCCTCTCACTGCCGCGGCTCGATGTCGGCGAAGAGGTGACGATCGAGACCTTCGACCCGCTGTCCATGGCGGCCACGGAATCGACCGTTCGTTGCACCTCGCGCCAGACCCTCGAGATCGCCGGCGAGACCTTCGACACGCGTCGTCTCGTCGTCGACGCCTCCGGCATGAAGACTCTCGCTTGGGTCGACGAAAGCGGCGACGTCGTCCGCGCAGAGACCGCGCTTGGCCTCATCCTCGAGCGCCTCCCGGCGGAGGACGACGGCACGCTGGACGGCGATGCTGCTGCGAACGGAGCGGCCGTCGGCGCCGAGCTGCTCGAGCTCACCGCCATCGTTCCGACCGGCGCGACGCCGCAGCGCGGCGCCCGCTCGATGACGTTGCGCATCGGCGGCGATCTGCCGCAGGGCGATCTGCCGACCGACACGACGCAGACGCGCGTCGAGCCGCGCGTCTACCGGGTCCTGCAGGGTGGTCAGGGCGTTTCGACACCGGATGCCAGCGTTCTCGCCTCCGCGAAAAGCGCCGACGCCTTCGTGCAGTCCGACCACCCGACGATCGTCGCCCAGGCCGAAGAAATCCTGAGTGGCATCGGCTCCGACCCCCGCGCCCAAGTGGACCGGCTCTCCGAGTGGGTCTTCGAGGCACTCGACAAGGAAGCCGTGCTCAGCGTGCCGTCGGCTCTCGAGGTGCTCGAGATGCGCAAGGGCGACTGCAACGAGCACACGGTCCTGTACACCGCTCTGGCCCGCGCTGCAGGCCTGCCGACCCGCATCGCCATCGGTGTCGTCTGGAGCGAGTTGCTGAACGGCTTCTACTACCACGCGTGGCCCGAGGTCTGGCTCGGCGACCGCTGGCTCTGGGTCGACCCGACGTTCGGTCAGCTCGAAGCCGACGCCACGCACATCAAGCTCTTCAACGGCGGCATCCAGACGTGGACGCAGCTGCTTCCCTACCTCGGCCAGCTCGAGATCGAAGTCGTCGATCTCGAGACGTCCACCTAGTTCTCTCTCCCCTTTCTTCGAAGCTCTCCCAACTCTCTTCAAGCCTGACGACTCTCCAGGTCCCCGGGCTGCCTCAAAGGAACTCCCCATGCCGAATCAACCCATGATCAAGATCGAAGGCCTCACCAAGCGCTTCGGCGAAAAGGTCGCCGTCAACAGCCTCGACCTCGAGATCGCCGAGGGCGAGTTCTTCTGCTTCCTCGGCCCGAACGGCGCCGGCAAGACGACGACGATCAAGATGCTCACCGGGCTCGTACGACCGACGCACGGTCGCGCCGCCGTCGGCGGCTTCGACGTGCAGTCTCACCCGCTCGAATCGAAGAAGCTGCTCGGCTACATCCCCGACCATCCGTTTCTCTACGACAAGCTCACCGGCCGCGAATTCATGCGCTTCGTCGCCGGCCTCTACAAGATCTCCGACGCCGACTTCGAGCGCGACTGCGAGGCGTTTCTCGAGATCTTCGAGATTGCCCACGTCGCCGACCAGCTGATCGAGGACTACAGCCACGGCATGCGCCAGAAGCTATCTTTCGCCTCGTGCTTCCTGCACCAGCCGCGCTGCGTCATCGTCGACGAGCCGTGGGTCGGTCTCGACCCGAAAAACATCCGCAAGGTGAAGACTTATCTGCGCGAGCGCACGCGCACGGGCCTCACCGTCTTCATGTCGACGCACACGCTCTCCATCGCCGAAGAGGTCGCCGACCGCATTGGCATCCTCAACCACGGCCAGCTGCTCTCGCTGGGCACCGTCGAAGAGGTCAAGGCACTCTCCCAGCACCCGGGCAACCTCGAAGACACCTTCCTCGAGCTCACCAAGGCGCAGCAGGACACCGCGGAGAACGCGGCGTGACCGCCGCCACGGAAACCGGCGGCTGGAGCCAGCTCCAGACGCTCTTCTGGTCGAAGTCGCGCATCTCGCGGCACTGGATCGCCTCGGTGCGCACCGAGTCGCGTCTCAAGGTCGCCTTCGTCTCGATCTCGGCCGTCGGCCTCTGGCTCGGCGCGTTTCTCTTCAGCTGGGGTCTGCTCTACGGCTTCGAGCGCTTCGGCCAGCGCGTGCTCGGCACCGAAGGCGGCGTCAACCTGACGGACCTGCTGCTGACGCGCATGCTCTCGGTGATGGCGCTGACCATCTTCACGCTGCTCGTCGTCTCCAACGTGCTCGTCGCCTTCGCCACGATTTATCGAGCCAAGGAGGTCGCCTATCTGATCCAGGCGCCGATCAGCATGCAGACGTTCTTCCTCGGCCGCTTCGTCGAGTGCGTCAGCTTCAGCTCGTGGGCGCTCGCCTTTCTCGGCTCGCCGCTGCTACTCGCCTATGGCCTCGAGCGTGGTGCATCACCGGGCTACTACCTTGCGCTCGTCCTCTTCTACCTGCCTTTCGTGACGATCCCCGCGGCGCTCGGTTCGATGACGACGATGCTCCTGGTCCGGGTCTTCGCCAACCTGCGGCGCGGCAGCGTCGTCGCGCTCGGCCTCGGCGGAATCGCTCTGGTCTTCGGCTTCCTGCGCAGCCGCCCGACCGCTGAAGACGAGCTGTCGCAGGCCGAAACGGTGCAGGCAGTGCTCGACATCATGGGCAGCACGCAGTCGGCTTTCCTGCCGTCGTCCTGGCTCGCCGACGGACTGCTGGCGGCGATGCGCGGCAACCTCGCCGACTCGGCTTTTCACTGGTTCATCCTCGCGGCGAACGCGGCCTTTCTGGTGCTCGTGGCCACCTGGCTCGCCGACGCCGTCTTCTACAAGGGCTGGACCGCTCTGCGCAGCGCCGAGCACGCCCGCGGGCCGCGCACGCGCCGCAGCTGGGGCCTGCTGGAAGCCGTCTCGCGAATCCTCCCCGAGCCCAGCCGCAGCCTGGTCCTCAAAGACCTCAGGCTCTTCTGGCGCGATCCGGCGCAGTGGTCGCAGTTCCTGATCTTCTTTGGGCTGATGGCGCTCTACGTCGCCAACATCCGCAACAACGGCGGCTTCCTCTCCCAGGAGCCGTGGCGCGGCTTCGTCGCGCTGCTCAACATGTCGGCTTCGATGCTGATTCTCGCCACGCTGACGACGCGCTTCATCTTTCCGCTCATCAGCCTCGAGGGAAAGCGCTTCTGGATTCTCGGCCTGGCACCGCTCGGCGTGCGCCGTCTGCTGCTGCAGAAATTCACGCTGAGCGTGCTGACGACGTCGTTCTTCACCGTCGGCCTGGCGCTCGTCTCGGGCTATCGCCTCGAGCTCGATCGCTTCGAGTTCGCCGTCTCGCTCGGCGGCGTAGCGCTCGCCACCGTCGCGCTCTCGGGCCTCGCCGTCGGTCTCGGCAGCCTCTACCCGAACTTCGAAGACGACAACCCGGCGCGCATCACTTCGGGCATGGGTGGAACACTGAACTTCATCCTGAGTCTGGTCTTCATCATTGCGGTGACCGTCGGCCAGACGCTGCTGCTGCAGAGTCGTCGCGCTGAAGGCGAGCTCGGACCGATCCCTTGGATCGTCTGCGCGGTGCTCGTCGTGCTGACGGTCCTGACGACGCTCGTGCCGATGCGTTTGGGGCTGAGGAACCTGCAACGGGCGGAGTTCT
>JBCCLJ010000077.1:0-27825 GCA_039026915.1 Acidobacteriota bacterium | reverse complement strand
GCTCAACCTCGTCGAGAACTGCCTGGGGCGCCACGCACGCGGCGACGACGCCGACCGCGAGTGCCTGGTCGGACGGACCGAGCTCGGCGGCAACACGCGCTACACCTTTCGCAGCCTGCATGCGGAGGTGCTGCGCTGCGCAGCGGCGATGCAGCGCTCCGGCATCGAGCCCGGTGACCGCGTCGCCTCCTACATGCCCATGGTGGTCGAGGTCGTCGTCCAGATGCTGGCGACGATTCACCTGGGCGCCGTCTTCATCCCCATCTTCAGCGGCTACGCGCCGGCCGCTCTCAGGGAGCGCCTCGACGGCGCACAGGTGAAGCTCCTCTTCACCGCCGAAGCTTCGAGCCGCCGCGGTCGTCCACTCGCCGTTCTCCCCCAGGCGCGCGAGGGCGTCGCTGCTGCGCACAGCGTGCAGAAGACCGTCGTCGTGCAGCGCCCCGAGCTCTCGGCTCTCGACGCCGAGACGGCCTTCGAGCTCGATGCCGACGAGGTTTCCTGGATCGAGTTCCTCGCCGCCGGCAGCGGCGGTTGTCCCCCGGCTTCGGTCGACTCGATGCACCCCGCGTTGATTCTCTTCACCTCCGGCACCACGGGCCGTCCGAAGGGCACCGTTCACAGTCACGCGGGCACTCTCGTACAACTCGCCAAGGAAGTGGGCTACGCCTTCGACGTGCGCGCGGACGACACCTTCTTCTGGCTCACCGACATCGGCTGGATGATGGGGCCCTGGTCGATCATCGGCGGCCTCTTCCACGGCGCGCGCACCGTGCTGTACGAGGGCGGCCTCGACTACCCCGAGACCTCGAGCCTGGCGACGCTGCTCGCCCGCGAGCGGGTCAGCGTCTTCGGCATCTCACCGACCGCCGTGCGCATGCTGATGAAGGCCGGAGCCGAAGCAGCGGTCGGCGAACGCGATCTCGGCAGCCTTCGTATCCTCGGTTCGACCGGCGAGCCCTGGGACGAAGAGTCCTGGCACTGGTACTTCGAGCACTTCGGCGGGCGGCGCTGCCCGATCATCAACATCTCCGGCGGCACCGACATCATCGGCTGCTTCCTCTCGCCGCTGCCCCTCGACCCGTTGAAGCCCTGCTCTCTCGTCGGACCCGGGCTCGGCATGGCGGTCGACGTGTGGAACGATGCGGGCGAGTCGGTGCGCGGAGAGGTCGGCTATCTCGTTGCGACGAAGCCGGCTCCGTCGATGACGCGCGGCCTCTGGCAGGACCCGGAGCGCTACATCGAGAGCTACTGGTCGACGTGGCCCGGTATCTGGAACCACGGCGACTGGGCAGTCGTCGACGACGACGGACAGTGGTTCCTGCAGGGGCGTTCCGACGACACGCTCAAGGTCGCCGGCCGACGCATCGGCCCGGCCGAGCTCGAGGGTGCACTGATCGAGACGGGCAAGGTCACCGAGGCGGCCGCGATCGGCGTTCCGCACGAGATCAAGGGAACCGGGATCGTCTGCTTCGCCGTGCTCACTCCCGACGCCGACCCCTCGGAAGAGCTGCGCAAAGAGCTTGAAGAGGCGATCGTCGAGCGCCTCGGCAAGGTCGACCGGCCCGAGCGCATCGAGTTCGTCCCCGACCTGCCAAAGACGCGGAGCGCCAAGATCCTGAGGCGCCTCGTCCGCGCCCGCTATCTTGGAGAAGAGGACCTCGGCGACCTCTCGTCCCTTCAGAATCCTGAGGCCGTCGAAGCGATCCCGGTCCGGCCGAGCGCATGAAACGCCCTCTCACGGCGGGGCTCTTCGTCCTCCTCTCGAGCCTGCCTGGATTCGTCGGCGCCCAGACCACGGCCTCGGCTCCCCCCGGCGGCGTCGTCCGCTGGGCCGCGAGCGGCGCGGGCTGCGTCTTCAAGGACGAGGCGGTGCCCTCCCTCGGCGGCGACTGTCTCCTGACGATCGATCTCGACGATCGCGGCACGCTGACGGCCGAGCGGACCGTGAACGGACAGCGCGAGACCCTGGACATCGTCGTCGACGACTACCCGTACCGCGAACAGAGGTTGACGATCAAAGACACTCGGCGCGTCAACGTCAACGAGGAGGATGCGGCGCGCGCGGCCGAAGAGCGCAAGCGCATCGTGGCGACCTTCGAGCGGCGCTCGTTGCGCAGCTTCCAGCTGCCGCTGGCGCAGCCGCTCGAACGCCTGCCGCGCGGTGGACGCTTCGGCGCCCGTCGCATCATCAACGGCGAGCCGCGATCGCCACACACCGGCGCCGACTACGCGGCCAACCAGGGCACTCCCGTCCTGGCGGCGGCGGACGGCGTCGTGCGTCTCGCCGAAGAGCACTTCTTCGGCGGCAACAGCGTCTTTCTCGATCACGGCGACGGCCTGATCACCATGTACCTCCACCTGCACGAGATCTTCGTCGATCCCGGAGAGTCAGTGACCCGAGGCTCGGTGATCGGCACGGTCGGCAGCACGGGACGCTCGACGGGACCCCATCTGCACTTCGGCATCCGCTGGAGGGGAGCGCGGGTGGACCCGGCGTTTCTGCTCCAGCCCGAGCGCATCTCCACCGTGCAGCCGGCGTCCGAGTAGGTCCCACGCACCCCGGACTCGCCAGCTCCCCTCGACGCTCAGAAGGTCGGTAGCGACCAGGGCTTGCGGTAGTCGAGCTTCAGCAGCGCGTTGGCCACGTCGTTGCCGACGCACTCCCCCTTGTCCCCGTCCCAAACGACGCTCTGTCCCGAGCGGAAGGCCAGATTCCCGAGCTGCGCATTGACCGCGGCGAGGCTCGCCGTCTTCGGATCGCAGGCCTGCTTCGCCCCGGTGCGGATGCCGTCGATGAAGTTCGCGGTGTGCTGGAGGAGGCCGCGAGCGCTGGGCTTCGCCTCTTGCACCGGTACCGACTTCATGCGGTGGCCGCTCGGTTTGCGATCGACCTTGCGCACTTCGGGGTAAATCTCCCACTTCCCGCGGTCGACGACCAGCGTGCCGTTGTTGCCGACGAACGCCACACCGTGAGCGCGCTGGAAGGGACCGAGGCCAATCCCCATGGCGTGCTCCCACACGAGTGAGAAGCCGTCGTACTCGTAGATCGCCTGCTGCGTGTCCGGCGTCTCGATCGCGCTCCCCGGATAAGCGTGAGCGCCGCCGAGCGAGACGACCCGACGAGGAGATTCTGCCTTCATCGCCCAGAGCGCGATGTCGAGAAGGTGCACGCCCCAGTCGGTCATCAGACCGCCGGCGTAGTCCCAGTACCAGCGGAAATCGAAGTGAAAGCGGTTTCGGTTGAACGGCCGCTGGGGACGCGGCCCGAGCCACGCGTCATAGTCGACGCCGGCGGGAGCTGGGCTGTCCGCGACGGGCGTGACACCCGACGTCCGGTCCATGAAGGCCCAAGTCTTGACCTGTCGAATGCGTCCGAGCTTGCCGCTCTGTACGAACTCCACCGCGTCGGCCCAGTGCGTTCCACTGCGCTGCCACTGACCCACTTGAACGACGCGCCCGTAGTGCTCGGCTGCGCGCACCATGAGCTCACTCTCTTCCACTGAGTGCGCCATCGACTTCTCGACGTAGACGTGCTTGCCGGCCTGGCAGGCGTCGATCATCTGCAGGCAGTGCCAGTGATCGGGCGTGCCCAGGATGACCGCGTCGACATCAGAGCGATCGAGCAGAGCGCGATAGTCGGAGTGGAGTGCCGGCCGCCGATCGGTCATCTCCTCGACTTCGCGAGACCTGCGATCGAGCACGCTCTGATCGACGTCACAGAGTGCGGTGCATTCGACCCCCTTCACTTTGAGGCAGGCGGAGAGATCGGAGAAGCCCATGCCGTTGCAGCCGATGACGCCGAGACGCACGCGGTCGGCGGCCGAGGCTCGGGGTTGGGCGGCGCGCGCGCGCGCGACGACCGCCGGTGCGAGGGCCGTTCCGAAAAGGCCGAGCGACGCACTCAGAGCGTCGCGACGCGTCATCGATCGAGTCATGCTTCCATCTCCTCCCCCTCTCGGGGCATCAGACGTTCGCCGTAGAGGCGCAGGGTGTTCTCCGCAAAAACGGCCTCGGCCTCGTCCGCCTTCAGTGCGCGCAGGCGACAGATCGCCTCGAGCGCGACGGTCACTTCGGACGGCTCGTTGCGCTGGTCCGCGACCGCGCCAAGCACAGGACTGTCCGTCTCGAGGAGGAGGCACTTCGTCGGCAGCTGCCGGACGAGCTTCTCCTTCTGTCGCGAGCGCACGATCGAAGGCGGCACGGAGAAGAAGTAGCCTGCTTCGACGCCGGGCCGCGCCTTGGCAGCGCGCCCGTCGAAGGCGTGCATCTGGACCCTGGGCGCCTGCTCTTCGAGGAGGACTTCGAGGGTGCGTCGTCCAGCCGAGCGCGAATGCACGTTGACCGGCAGGTCGAGCTCCTTCGCAAGCCGGACGAAGCGACGAAAGAGCCGCTCCTGCAGCTCCAGTTCGTCGGGCTCCTTCACCTTCCAGTGATCCAGTCCGATCTCACCGACGGCGAAGATCTCGTCGCGGCGTTGACGCAGCAGCGTCTCCAACCGGTCCGCCTGCTCGAAGTCGAGAACGGTCGGGTAGAGCCCCACCGCCGGACGCACTGCAGCGTGACGCGTCGCGAGATCGAGCGTCGCCTCCGCGTCTTCGGCGGTCTCACTGACGGCAACGATGGCGGCCACGCCGTGAGACTGCGCGCGGTGAAGCACCGCGTCGAGATCCTGGGCGAAGCGTGGGCTGCAGAGGTGGGCGTGGGTGTCGAAGAGCATGAGCCGGGAGGCTCATTCTAGGCTCAGCCGAGGTAACGAGACCCCTCGCCGAAAGACGGGTGGCCAAAGGGGAGCTCGAGGCGCCGGCAGGCAGCAGGCCGCATGTCTGAGTTCCCAGGGCGGCCAGAGCCTGCAACCGACCAACGAACGGCTCGTGACGGCGGAGAGACTGCCCCGTCCGCCAGGCCTGCCGCTATTCGACCATCTGATCCCAGCCGCCTCCGCCCCCGCTTTCGAAGCCGTCGCCGAACAGCGGCGGACCGAGGTTCACCGGAATGTCCGACCCCTGCATGATGCCCAGCGGACCGTTGGCGATGTAGTCGGGAGCGTAGCCCGGGAAGACGGTGTCGATGTCGGCGTTGCCGAACCGTCGGATGAGGATCTCCGAGAAGACCTGGCGATAGTCGGTGGTGACGTTGAGGTCGGCCTGATCGAAGAGCTGTCCCGTCGCGAGACCGGGCCACTGTCCGTAGAGACCGCCGTTCACCGACCCACCCATCAGCAGCATCACGTTGCCGTAGCCGTGGTCGGTACCGCGGTTGGCGTTCTGGCGCAGACGACGTCCAAACTCACTCTGCACTGCGACGGTGACGCAGTCAGTGAAGTTGTTGGCCCCGTTGCCGTCCAGGTCGGTGTAGAAGGCTTCCAACGCCTGCGACAGCTCGCCGAGCCGCTGCGAGAAGTAGCCGCCACCGTTGTCACCCTGACCGTTGTGAGTGTCCCAGCCGCCGAAGTCGATCGCGGCGACGCGCAGGCCGAGGCCGAGCTTGACCATCTGCGCCACGGCCTCGAAGTGATCGCCAAGGCTGCCGCCAGGGTACTGGGCGCCGTTGGCCGGCGTGTAGCCGCCGGACGAGTTGAGCTCGATCACGTCGATCGCGTCGAGCGCCTGCTCGCAGGTCACGTGAATCTCGGAATTGCCGTTGCTGATCATCGAGCGCAGCGCAGCGCGATGCTGATCACGCCACTGGTAGGGACCGCGATCGAGGTTGAACGAGCTGATCGACGACATGTTGACCGATTCGATCGAGCCGCGCAGCGAGGTCTGCTGAAGGTTGCCGATCGAGACCGCAGGCAGCGGCACGTTACTCGGCAGGTCCAGCGCGCTCAGATGGCGAGCGAGCCAGCCCGAGAAGGTCGACTTCTCGCCGGGGGTCCCGAGCTCGATGAACTCCATCGCATCGAAGTGACTGCGATTGGCGTTGTTGATCATGCCCGTCGCGTGCACGACGGCGACGTTGCCATCCTGAAAGATGTTGCGCAGGCCGGACGCCGCCGGATGCATGCCGAAGCCGCCACCGATACTCCGAGCCGAGTTCGATCCGGAGGCGGGCACCGCGAGGGTCGGCCGCGCCTGCTCGTAGCGACCACGGTCGGAGTGCGTCGTCGGAACGACCCAGTTGAGGCCGTCGATGCCGCCTCGCAGAAAAAGAACGACGAGGACGTCATCGCCCGGCTGAGCGCCGAACGTCAACGACTTGAAGCGAGCTCCACCGAGGGAAGCGATGGCTGCCGAGCAGCCGACCATGAACGAACGACGTGATGTACCCATTGCTGATCTCCTGCAGTCTCAGCGTTCGAGAAAAGTCGGCATGTTGCACATGAGCGCCACGAGAGAGCGCACGCGTGCGTCGGTGTCCGAGTCGTTGCCGATCGGCAGAGGCGACGTCGGCGAGAAACCGTTGGCCATGAAGTCGACGAGCTCGTCGTGGTCGAGCGGATCCAGGTTTCGACGGAAGATGCGGTTGGCCCAGTAGTCGACGACCTCCTCCGCCGTCAACGCCCCGGCTCCGGTGGTCTTGGAGACGACGTTCCAGCGGTAGTTGCCGCTGGAGGTGCGCTCGTCAGCCATCCACAGCATCAACCTCCAAGTCATCACCCGGGGGGTCGTGCTCTGCCACTTGTTGCGCACGTCCGGGAAGCCGTCGGGCGCGGGCCAGGTAAAGAGGGCCTGACCGCAGCGATCGTAGTTCCACAGAAAGTCGTCGACGTCGTCGGCGTTCCAGGTGAAGTTGAAGTTCGACTTCGTCGCTCGCAGTGCCGAGACGGCCACGTCGAAAGGTCGTTTGACCTTCTGCGCCCAGGTCGCCTCGAACTCCGGCGATTCGAGGATCACCTGCAGCGTGTCGCGGATCTGGTTGCTGCTGTTGCGCCGACTGAAGAAGCGCTGCGCAGCGGCGTCGACCACGTTCTGGGGTGGATCATCCGAGATGAAGCGTCGGCAGAGCTTACGAGCAATATGACGCGCGGTCCCGGGGTGGTCGGCGAGACGCCGCAGAAGATCGTCTCCGTCCTCCTGCTTGCGGTTCGCCGGCATCGTCAGACCGAGGATGATCTTCTGAAAGCGGTCGTGGTCCGCATCATCGTAGTAGAACTGCCCGTTGTTGGGGCGATCGCTGGAGCCGTTCGCCACAGACCAGCCGGTGAGCGCGCGAGTCGCCTCGTAGACGTCGTTGTCGACGTAGGCAATCGGCCAGTTCGTGCCGTCCGGGTGCGGCTCGACGGGAACCGCCGAAGGGTCGCCGACGCCGTAGTAGTTCTCCGCGCCCAGGGTGTGCAGCTCGACGAGCTCGCGAGCGTGGTTCTCGTTCGGCCCGGCCAGGGTGCTGGCGTAGTTGTCGAGGTAGTACAGCATCGACGGATGCTTGGTGATCTTGCGCAGAAGCGTGTGGAAGTTGCGGAAGCAGTCCGTGCGGACGATGTTCACCACGTCGGACCAGACGTGCACCGACCAGTAGTCCCAGCCGTACATGCTGAAGTGGTTCATCCAGAACTCGACCATGACTTCCTGCAGCTGGCGCTTGCTGTAGATCGCGCGCAGGAAGGTGTCGAGCTCGACCTCACGGATGGGGCGAGAGCGCTCCGACCAGCCGACCCCGCTTCGGTGATGGTCGACCCAGAGCTCGCTCAGTCCCTTGTCGAGGGTCGTGAAGCCGGCGCCGGACCTTTGGCCCTCGTAGACGCTGTCGTCGATCGTCGACGGGTTGAGCTGCTGCTGCACGTAGCCGAGGAAGCGCTCGGGCTCGTTGCCGCCCAGCTGGTTCCATTCGCTCTTCTGACCCGAGGTCTCGCCGTAGCCCATCCGGTTCACCGCCGTCGTGAAGAGGCTCGGGGCCTCCGCTGCGGCGTTCGTCTTGACGAGAAGACCCGGCTTGTCCGCCCGGCGCATGTATTGCTCTTTGGGAACGTAGGTTCCAGAGCGCCTTCTGGTCTCGAGCGCGTTGCGGAGCGCTGCCCGGCGGGAGGATGAGCCGCGGCGGAGGTCCACGCGCTCGTTTCTCTGCTCTACCTTCGAAGTTTCCGACATGTCATGACCCTCAAAAGCACTATGAAATTCAAATATAGCATTTTTGCTATAGAGCTTCAAGAGTGGCGGCCAAGGATTTCTCCAGAAAAGCCGGGACGATCCGGAAAGCCTTCAAACAACGAAAAAGCGGAGCGGGAAAGCCCGCTCCGCTTTCATCGAACGCCGAGAGACGCTCGCTCTGACCCACCTCCGTTCAGGGACCGACGGTCGCCAGGGTCGAGAAGATCCTGCCGCTGGCCGGTTCGTACACGGCGACCGCCAGATCGTGCTTGCGATCCCGCATCTTGAGCGTCGTCGTGTACTCCACGACTCCGTCCTTCGCACCGCTACGCTCGAAGCGTAGCGGGATCGCGGGAATCTCCGAGCGGTTTCCGGCACCGTCCTTGACGGCCAGGCGAATCTCGACTTCGCCGACGTACTGACCGTCGGCGACGGGAAAGAGCGCGAGCTGCTCGACCGGAATGCGAACCGTCAGCGGTACCTCGACCTTGCCCCAGCGCAGATCCCTGCCCTGACCGAGCTCGATCTCGACCGTCTGATCGACCGGAGCGTTGCCGAAGAGCAGAGCACTCTCGACCGACAGCGCCACCTCCTGACGTGAGCTCAGATCGGTGTATCCGGAGCGGGTTCGAACCTTGACTTTCGGAAGGTCGACTCGCAGCTCGATCGAGCGACGGCGACCGTCCTGAAGGCGCTCCGCGTCGAAGCCCAACCAGTAGTAGGAACGCGTGTCCTCGTATGCACTCTCCAGGCCACGGGTCCGAGCGCCGTCGATGAGCGCTCGCCCGCCCGTCTCCTGGGCCAGATACCGGAGGCTCGTGTGTCGGTCCCACTCGCGGAAAAACGACACCTGACGCCGCCGCGCACTCTGAAAGGAGTTCAGCGAAGCGTCAGCGAAGTCTCGATCGACGCCCGGGGCATCGATCGGATAGAGGGTGTAACCAACGAGGTTCGCCGTCTCGACCAGAGGCCCGTAGAGCGTGTCGCCGCTGTCGAAGAAGCCCTCGATCTGGGCATCGAACGTGTTGCCCGCTGCGAAGTCGGCGGGGCCGTAGGGCCAGCCACCACTCACCAGGAGCATGACCTTGCGACCCTCGGGGTTGGCAAAACTGCGCAGGGTGGCCGAAGCCGAATCAACGAGTCGGTTGACCTGGTACGTCAGTCGATCGGCGTACGCACGCTCGGTGATGTCGAAGCGACGGCCGGCCACCGTGAAACGGCGCAGGGTGCCGAACGAAGCGAACTCGAACTGCCTCAGCTCGGCCTCACGCTCGAGACCGCGAGCCGGCAGCGACATGGCGTCCGTGAAGGCGCGCCAAAGCGCTCGCTCGGAGCCCGTCCAGCTCGAGTGCATGGCGAGACCGCGGCCGTCCCAGGAGACGATCGCCATGCGATCCTCCGGCTGCAGCACTCCCAGCTGCTCCTGCATGTCCCGGAGCACACGCTGGCGGTCTGCTTTGATGGTGAAGAAGTTGTCGATGAAGACGAGGTAGTTGGTGCCGACCGCCTCGCCACCGGCGATTGGATCTGCGTCGATCGAAGCGGCGGCCTCGTCGAGAGCACGCCCGCCGCGAATCTCGCTGAAGTAATCGACGTCGACCTCCTGGCCGTCGACCAGAAGCGTGAAGTCCTCGGGACCGAGACCCATGATGCGGTTGCCCTGGCGGTCGGTCACCACAGCCTCCACGTTGACCACCCGAACGTCATAGGTTTCCGAGATGGCCGGAGCCTCGGGCTCCTGCGCCGACGCTGGAACGCTCAGCGTCAAGAGCACTCCGACGAGCAGCACCGCCGCCGCCCAGAAAACCGAACCGATCCCGATCGTCTGCTCGCGTCGAGTCCATGTCGACGCGCTATCTCTCATGCGTTGCATTGTCTGTCCTCCAAGACCACCGACGCCCTCCCTTCGCCTCCATGGCGAAGGCCCCCTTGAACGGGGTGCCGGCGATGCCAGAGCCCATCGCAAAGCGCATGCCCACGCAGCAAGCCTTCAGACAAGGCTGTTTCGACCGCTCGGTCGACACGATGAGAAGACCGCGTGTCCTCACACGAGGACGGCAGATCAGCTCTCGCTCGGGCCCCGTCGCTCCTCGAGTTCCTGCACGGTCTTCGGCCAGTCCTTGCGCAGCAGGCGAGAGAGAGCGCGGTCGGCAAGCAGCCGCCCTCCGGTTTGGCAGGCCGCGCAGTAGTTGCACTCGTTCTCTGCATAGACGATGCGCTGCACCGACTCCGAGCAGTCCGGACAGGGTTCCTTGTACTTGCCGTGCACGGCCATCTCTGGTCGAAACGCCGTCACCTTCTTCGGAAAACCATCTCCGACTTCGGCCCGCAGCCGGTCGGTCCATTCGACCAGGACGTCCTGCGTCGCCCGATACAGAGCCCGACGCTCATTCTCGTTCAACTTTGTGCTCCACTTCATCGGCGAGAGCCTGGCTCGAAGGAGAATCTCATCCGAGTAAGCATTGCCGATACCGCTGTAGAGACGAGGATCGGTCAGCGTGCGCTTGAGCGTGTGGTTTTCCCGGTCGAGTACCTCGCAGAACTGCTCGAAGCTCGCCTCGAGGGGCTCGAGGCCACCGCGGTCGTGCTCAGCGAGCGCCTCCGCCCCCTGAGCGAGATGGATCGACGCGCGTCGTTTCGTCCCCGCTTCGGTGAGCTGCAGTCGCCCGCTGGAGAAGTCGAACGCCGCCAGCTGATTCCGGCCTTTGAGACGCAGCGCCGCCGCGCCCTGCGGGCGCTCCTTCCACTGAAAGCGGCCGGCCACCATCAGATGGATGACCACGAAGGCGTCGTCCTCCAGCTCGAGCACGATGCGCTTTCCCAAGCGCGACACACCCGTGACGCGGCGTCCCTCGACCTCGGACGGACGAGGGGTCACCGACCGCAGAACGAAGGGGTTGCCCAGCACGATCCGGTCGAGCGTCTCGCCGACGACGCGCGCGGCGATGCACTCGACGTAGACGGCGACGTCGGGCAGCTCAGGCAACGAACTACTCCAGGGCTCGCGCCTCGAGCGCGACGCGCAGCTGACGGCTCTCCTCCAACAGCCGCTGGGCCGCAGCGGTCGCCGCCGGCGAGCGCCGCGACAGCGTCAGGTGCGCCACGTCGCCCGGGTCGCCGAGGCCCGCATCCCGATGCCTGGCTAGAGCCGCGCGGATCAGGTCACGAATCTCCTCGGCGTTGTCGAGTCCTCGGAAGATGCCGCGGTGAAGGTCTTCGGATTCCCCCTCCTCTGCCGACGAAGAGCCACCGCCGCCCGCGACGTGGACCTCGAGGTCCTTCATGCCGAAGAGCTTCTGCAGAGGCCCCTGCTTCACCGACATGTTCTGAACGTTCGCCACGGTCATCGTCTGCTCACGAACCTGGTAGAGGCCTTCGCGGATGCGCAGCGCCACGTCACTCACCATGTACCAACGCTGCTGCCAGTCGAGGCGCACGAGGAAGTAACCGAAGGCGAGTTGGAGCACGAAACCCGGCAGCGCCACGAGCTCGACGAGCTGGATGAGCGTGGCGATCGGCATCTCGACTTCGACCACGCCCAGCGGCACGTCGATCTCGCGCTCGAGCTCCTCGCTGAAGGCGCGGAGCGCGATGAAAGAAAAGATCAGGCCGACCAGCGCTCCGCTCTGCTTGAGCGCCCAGCCCACGAGCCGGTACCGCAAGTAGCGCTTGGACGCCCGAAAGACGCGCAGCGAACCGTCGCTCCCCAAGGGCGGCTGCGGCTCCGGCGGCACCCGCAGGAGGCGAAGCAACCACGCGGTCACGGCGACTCCTCGCCAGGGGGATCGGCGATCGGCGCCGGCGGCGGCGGTGGCGCGGCCACGCCGCGCTCTTCGAGCAGGCTGCGCACGGCCGAGAGCTCATCGGCGACGGACTCGAGGGCGGTCACCAGAGGATCTCCGTCGGTGGTCTCAGCCGCGGAGTCTTCCGGCGATGCCTTGACGCCCCGCATGCGCGAGTAGAGGAAATCGCGGACCTCTTCGTACTCGAGGAGGCCCTCGATCGTCATCTCGGCCTTCGACGATCCTGAAGCGGTCTGCAGCTGCACGCGCGCGAGCCCCAGCCAGCGCTCGACCACGTTCGACGCCAGGTGAATGTCCTGAAGTCGCGAGTAGGTCAGGCTGATCTCTCGCCGGAAGAGAATGCCCCAACGCTGACTCACACCCTCCTCGTCGAAGCGATAGCGCATCGTGTGGTAGCGAAAGAAGAGGTAGGGCAACACCACCGGCATCAGCGGCAGCGTCAGGATCGATCGCAGCACGTAGTAGGTCATCAGACGCGCGTGCGGGCGTTCCAATGAAAGGACAGGGTGCGCCGACTCCTGCGAGGCGGCGGCTGCGCTGTAATCACTCACGCTGCGCATCATGCCACGCGCATTGCTACGATCACCGTCGTCCCTCATGAGCGGCACGCGAACCCCTCCACAGACCCTCGACCGACTTGTCGACGAAGTCGCCGAAGACTCCCGCATCGCAGCGGAGCTGATGCATCGCGCCTACCTGCCCGCTCACCCGGCGTCCTTCGCGGCGCCGGATCCACCACTGCCCGCACCGCTCGCTGAAGCTCTGCGCCTCGAGGGCATCGACAAGCTCTTTTCGCATCAGACGCATGCCCTCGACGCGGCACGGCGTGGTGAATCCGTCCTGATCACCACGCCGACCGCATCGGGCAAGTCGCTCGTCTTCCAGATCCCCGTCCTCGAGGAAGCACTGGCGGGCAGGTCTGGTCGCGCCCTCTTCCTCTTCCCGTTGAAGGCGCTGGGCCAGGACCAGCGCAAGCGTTTCGAGGAGCTGGCCAAGGCGTGCGGCGCCGACGACGCCGAGATCGCGATCTACGACGGCGACACCCCTCGCCCGGAGCGCGAGCGCATTCGCGCCTCGCCGCCGCGCGTGCTGATCACCAACCCCGACATGCTCCACTTCGGGATCCTGAGCAATCCGGGCTCTTGGCAGGGCTTTCTGAGCGACGTGCGCTGGGTCGTGCTCGACGAGCTGCACACCTACCGCGGCGTCTTCGGAACGCACTTCCAGCACGTACTACAACGGCTGCTGCGACTGTGTCGTCGCGCCGGCTCCGACCCCGCCATCATCGCCTCCTCGGCGACGGCGGAGAACGCCGGCGACTTCGCCGAGACGCTGGCGCATCGCCCCTTTCGCGTCTTCACGGAGAGCGGCGCGCCTCGAGAAGGCCGTCACTTTCTGCTCTGGCAACCGTCGAACAGCCCTTACACGTCCGCCCTGCAACTCCTCGTGCGATTCGTCGAGCGGGGCCTCAAGACGATCGTCTTCACCAAGGCACGGCGCATCACCGAACTCCTCCATCAGTGGTTGACCGAGCAGGAGCCCGAGCTCGCGCGACGCGTGGCGAACTACCGAGCCGGCTTTCTCCCCGAGGAGCGCAGAGACATCGAGGCGGCCCTCTTTCGCGGCGAGCTCGACGGCGTCATCTCGACGTCGGCCCTCGAAATGGGCATCGACGTCGGCGGGCTCGACGCCTGCATCCTCGTCGGCTTTCCGGGAAGCATGATGGCGACGTGGCAGCGATCCGGGCGCGTGGGGCGCGAGGGCAGGGAGTCGATCACCGCTCTCGTCGCTCTGCCCGACGCTCTGGATCAGTACTTGCTGGGCCAGCCCGACGAGTTTCTCGAGCGCGGCTGCGAACCGTTGGTGCTCTCCGCCGGCAACGACTCGATCGCCGCTCGCCACCTGCTCTGCGCCGCGGCAGAGATGCCGCTCTCGCGCAACCATGACGCGGACTATCTCCAACGCCATGCGCCGCTCGTCGGCGACCTGCTGGACCAGCACGAGCTCGCCGCCTCCGAGGACGGCTCCGAGCTCTATGCGAAGTCTGGTCACCCGCACCGGGACGTCGCGCTGCGCGGGAGTGGAGCGAACTGGCAGATCGTCAGCGAGACGACCGGGCGCACGATCGGCACCAACGACGGAGTCCGCGTTCTGCGGGAGTGCCACCCCGGGGCCATCTACCTGCACGGCGGCCGTCAGTTCGGCATCGTCGAGCTCGACTGGAAGAAACGCCAGGCGATCGCCCGGCCCCTGCGGGTCGATTACTTCACCTCTCCGCTGAATCAGAAGACGACCGAGATCCTCGAACTTCTCGATCATCGCCAGGTTGGCCCGCTGCGGGCTTGGCTGGGGCGCGTCAAGGTCACGGAGCGCGTCACGGGCTTCGAGCGCAAGCGCATTCTCAGCCAGGAGCGAATGGCTCAAGAGGAGCTCGAACTGCCAGCAGTCGAGTTCGAGACGGTGGCGCTCTGGTTCGCCGCGCCGCGCGCCATCGAAGAGACGATTCGCGATGCCTCGCAGGACTTCATGGGCTCGCTGCACGCCGTCGAGCACGCGGCGATCTCACTCTTCCCGGTGTTGGCACTCTGCGACAGAGGAGACATCGGCGGCATCTCGATACCCTTTCACCCACAGGTGCAGTGCGGAGCCGTCTTCGTCTACGACGGCCACGCTGGCGGCGTCGGCATAGCCGAGGGTGGCTTCGCCAAGCTCCCGGAGCTGCTCGACCGGGTCGGAGATCTCCTCGCACGGTGTTCGTGCGAGACCGGATGCCCGTCGTGCATCCATTCGCCGAAGTGCGGCAACGGCAACCGACCGCTCGACAAAGCCGGAGCAGCGCACCTCGTCGAGCTGTTGCGGGGGCGCAAGGAGCCGAGCCACCCGGTGGTCGAGCCGCGTCTCGACCTCGCGGCCTGGGTCACACCCGAGGGACCGGACGCTGACGACACGGCGACTTATCGCACCGAGGAGTTCGACCCCGAGAAAAAGCCGGCAGCTCCAGACTCTTCCTCTGGCGCGCCTGCTTCCGCGGAGTCTTCGCCGGTCGAGCCTCTCGACGCCCGACCGCGCGACCTGTTCGATCTCGGACCGGTCGACGGCGAAAAGCGGCGTCCGCCTCGCCGCGCGCGCCGTCAGCGCCTCGCTCCGCCCGCGCGCCGAACGCCGCTGCCCGCGATCGTTCAGAAGACGGTGCTCTTCGACGTCGAGACGAAGCGCGCCGCCAAGGAGGTCGGCGGCTGGCACAACCTGCACAAGCTCGGTGTCGCCCTCGCCGTCACCTGCGACCTCGAAGAAGGCGTCTTCAAGACCTTCCGCGAAGAGCAGGTCGCCGATCTCGTCGCCGAGCTGAAGAGCGCCGACGTGGTCATTGGCTTCAACTCCATGGGCTTCGACTACCCCGTGCTCTCGGGCTACACCGGCGAGGACTACCGACGTACGTTGGCCAGCTTCGATCTTCTGGAGAGCATCGAGGAGCTCATCGGCAAACGCCTGGGGCTCGCCAAGCTGGCGGAAGCGACTCTGGGGACGAGCAAGTCGGCGGACGGTCTGATCAGTCTCGAGTGGTACCGGGAAGGGCGCTTCGACCTGATCGAGGAGTACTGTCGCAAGGACGTCGAGATTCTTCGCGATCTCTACCTCCACGGCCGCCGCGAAGGCTTCGTCCTCTACGAAGACCGCGAAGGGCGCAAGCTGCGCATCCTCGTCGACTGGTAGATCGTCGATGACGATTCAACACCCCACTCTCGACGAGATCCGTGCGGCTGCCGAAGTTCAGAAGGGAGTCGTTCGGCGCACGCCTTTGATCGCCGCTCAGCGCCAGCTCGACCGCGACGCGGAGATCCTCCTGAAGCTCGAGACGCTGCAGCCCATCACTTCGTTCAAGCTGCGCGGCATCTTCCACGCGGTGGCGACGATGACCGAGGAGGACCGCAGCCGCGGACTGTCGACGGTGAGCGCGGGCAACACGGCGCAGGCTCTGGCCTGGTGCGGACGACACTTCGGCGTCACCGCTCGGAGCCTGATGCCCGAGACGGCGCCGCCACCCAAGATCGCCAAGGTCGAGGCCCTCGGTGGAACTCCTGTTCTGGTGCCGACGGATGAGGTCTTCCGCTTTCTCCGGGAGAGCGGCTGGAACGAAGAGCCGTACTCCTTCGTTCACCCCTGGATCGATCGCCGCGTGCTCGTCGGGCACGGAAGCCTCGGACTCGAGATCCTCGAACAGGACGCAGGCGTCGAGACCATCTACGTTTCGGTGGGCGGCGGCGGCCTCGCCGTAGGGGTCGCTTCGGCGGCCAAGGCGCTGCGCCCGCAGGTGCAGGTGATCGCCGTCGAGCCAGCGACCTGCCCCGCCCTGGCAACGTCTCTCGAACGCGGCCGTCCAACGGAGGTCAGCTGCCAGACGATCAGCGACGGCGTCGCCGTTCCCTACATCACCGAAGAGATGTACCCGCTGCTCGAAGGGCTCATCGACGACGTCGTTCTGATCGACGAAGAGCGCACCCGAAAGGCGCTACGCGAGCTCCTGCTCGAAGAGAAGCTCCTGGTCGAGCCCTCCGGGGCACTGACCTACGCTGCCGCACTCGATGCACCGCCGTTCGTCCGAGGCCGTGCCGCCTGCGTGCTCAGCGGCGCCAGCGTCGACCCGGCCCTGCTCCGATCGGTGCTCGACGGCTGAGTGAACGACCTTCAGCTCTCCCACTCGACGTTTCCCGAAACCGAAAGCGTCTGTCCGGTGATCAGACTCGCCGCGGGAGACGCAAGAAACGAGACCGTCTCGGCGACCTGCTCGGGCTGTGTCCACTGGCGTAGCGAGACGTAGCGCAGCAGCTCACCCTCGGACTCATCGGCCGAGAGCCGCTGCTCGTTCCGAATCGAGCGCAAATGCTCCTCGCTCGCTTCGTCGCGGATGACTCCCGGAACGACGGCATTGGAGCGAATTCCGTAGGGGCCCAGTTCGCGCGCCAGCGTCTCGGAAAGTCCACGCAACGCTGACTGCGAGGCGACGTAGGCCGCACGCCCCGGCAAGCCGGTCTGAGCCGCCGAGCTGAGCAGGGTGATCAGGCAACCGGAGCGCTGGCGCTTCATGACCGGCACAACGCTCTGAATCGCCGCGAAGGCGCCGCCTGCGTTGACCGCCATGATGCGTGCCCACTCCTCGAACGGAGTCTCTTCGACCGCTCGACGCTCGCCGACGAACTGCGCGCAGTTGACCAGGACGTCGATACCACCCATCCAGTCGCACGCTTCGGCGACGAAGGCACCGACCTCTTCGGGCCGCGTCATGTCCGCGACGGTGGCGTGCAGACCAGCACTCGAAGCAAGGGCTCGGGCGACGCCTTCGGCGGAGACGTCCGCCAGATGAACCCACGCTTTGTTGCGCAGAAACCGTTCGGCAATGGCGCGGCCGAGGCCGCCGGCGCCGCCGGTGACACAGACTCTGAGCGGCGTCTCCCGCTCTCCGGAGGCGCTTTCTTCAATGAGACTTTGCAACGGGAATCACACCCTCAGGGCAAAAGCCGAGCACGACGGTCGGCAGGCTGGAACGGAACGACGCGCAGAGTATAAGTCCCCCGACGTCTGACCCGGAGGCCGGACCGAGATCCCGCAGCACCTCGCTGTAAGATCCAGCCACTTGGCGCTCGTCCGTGCGCCTGCGGGCGGCCGCCCAGCCCCGACACGGCGGCCAACCCGAGACTGCCCCGCCTGGAGATCCTTCCTCCCCACCATGACGCTGGAGACTTCGCCGCACTTCGAAAGTGCACCCTCCGCCGCCGATGACGCTGCCGCCATCGTCGTGCGAGGTCTGCGCAAGCGCTACGCCCTGGGCGAGCGCAGCGCGGGCTACAGGACGCTGCGCGAGGCGCTGGTCTCCGCTGCGCAGTGGCCGGTCCGCAGTCTTGGACGACGCTCCGCGCCGCGCCCCGAGATCTGGGCTCTCGACGGCATCGACCTCGAGATCCGCCGAGGCGAGGTCTTTGGCCTGATCGGCTCCAACGGAGCCGGGAAGAGCACGCTGCTGAAGGTGCTGAGCCGCATCACGGAACCGACCGAGGGCCGCGCCGAGATCCACGGCCGCGTCGGCACTCTGCTCGAGGTGGGAACGGGGTTTCACCCTGAGCTCACCGGACGCGAGAACATCTTCCTGAGCGGCGCGATCCTGGGCATGCGGCGCGGCGAGCTCGCCGAGAACTTCGACGCCATCGTCGCCTTCGCTGAGGTCGAGGAGTTCATCGACACTCCAGTGAAGCACTACTCGAGCGGCATGTACCTGCGCCTGGCCTTCGCCGTCGCCGCCCATCTCGAGCCGGAGATCCTGATGGTCGACGAAGTCCTGGCCGTCGGAGACGCCGCCTTCCAACGGAAGTGCCTCGGCAAGATGGAAGAGATCGGCACCTCGGGGCGCACCGTTGTCTTCGTCTCTCACGACATGACCGCCATGTCGAGGCTGGCGAACCGCGTCGCCCTCGTCGAACGAGGTCGCATCGAGACCATTGGCCCGCCCGACGAAGTCATCGGGCACTACCTGAGCCGCCGTGAGACCGAGACCGATCGGCTGGCCGAGCGCACCGATCGGCTCGGCGACGGCGTCCTGAAAACCGTGCGACTCGAGACGCTCGACGGCGACGACAAGGCCGTCGGCTTCGTGCGTAGCGGAGATCCACTGACGCTGCGCGTCAGCTTCGAAACTTCGGTCCAGAAGCTGCGCGCGGAAGATGTCGTGCTCGATCTTCGGCTGACCGATGCGATGGGACATCCCGCGGTCACGTTCTCGACGCGGTTCGTCGGCATCGACGACGCCGCGCTCGGCGATCGCTTTGCCCTCCGCTGCGAGATCCCCGGCTTCAACATGGCTGAGGAGACCTACGGCATCGACGTCTGGTTGAACTACCGTGGCGGCCTCTCGGACTTCGTCGTGCGGGCTGCGGAAGTTCAGGTCGTCCCGGGCTCCTTCTTCGACGGAGCCGCACCCGTGAAGCGCAAGCACGGCGCTGCCCTGCTCGAGCATCGATTCGCCGCCGAGACGGGATCGAACCGATGACTTCGCCGAGGCACCGGGTCGTCGTACCCGTCCACATTCCCGAGTTCACGGGCTACTACGCCCAGTTGGCGAGCGTCCTCGAGCTGTGCCTCGACTCCATCTTCTTCACTCAGGTCGAAGGGCAGCGGCTCACCGTCATCGCCAACGAGTGCGCACCGGAAGTCGTCACCGCTCTGACGAACCGTCTCGAGGACGGCAAGATCGACCAGCTCGTCGTCTACGGCAAGAACCGCGGCAAGGTCGATGCGCTGCTCGCCATCCTGCCCCGCTGCCAAGAGGACATCGTCACGCTCTCGGACGGCGACGTCCTCTTGCGGGCCGGTTGGCAGGCCGCCGTGGAGAGGGTCTTCCAGGCGTTCCCCGAGTGCGGCTGGGTCGCACCCGTCACGGCGCTGCTGCCGAGGTACCACACGACCTCGACGCTCGCCGCAGCCGGCCTCGGCGGAGAGCTCACCTATCGAGGCGCCGTCTCGCGAGCGGATCTCCTGGAGTTCGCCCAGAGCGTCGACGATCCCGGGCGCTTCAGCGAAGAACAACTTCGTCGTCAGCTCATCGTCGCGCGCGACGACCGACGCGCTCTGGTCGGCGGAGGACACTTCGTCGCCAGCCTGCGGCGCGAGGCCGCAGCCGTTCTGCCGACCACCCCGACCGGCATCGCCGTCTCCGGAGGTTCCGAGGCCGCCGGCCTCGATCGCCCGATCGACGCCGCAGGTTTCTGGCGACTGTCGACGACGCGGAGCTACGCTCTGCACATGGGGAACGTCATCGAACCGCGCTTCGCAACCGAGTTCGAAGAGCTCAAAGCGAACCCCCTTCGAGGCGGCACTGGCGAAAGACCGTCGCTGCCCGCAGTCGACAAGCACTGGTCTTCGAGTCTGCCGATGCGTGCCCGCTCGCTGCTGGCACGGGGCACCTACCGCCGACTCGTCCGGAGCGAGACGTCGTGAGAGAAGGTTCCAACCCGAAGCGTTCGGCGCGAGCGCTGACGGAGTACCCCCCGCTCGCCATCGCTGTCGTGCTGAACTCGGATGCGGAAGTCGCGCGAGCGACCCTCCGCTCGGCGGCCGCTCTGCGCCCCGCGGAGACGGGCAAGGCGACGGTCACGGTCATCGTCGGACCCGAGCGCCTCGAGACGACGCGGTCGGGCGTGCACGTCCTCGATGCGACGTCGCTCGACGCCGACATCGACCTCATGAAGCGCGCCTTCTCCGAGACGCAGATCGACATGGCGCGACAGGCGGAGCGCGTCGGCACCGTCGAGAATGTCGTCGTCATGGTCAGCGGATCGGTCGCTCCCCTGCCCTTCTCTTTCGAAGAGGCCGTACTCCTGCTCAAGATGCCCACGCTGGCGACCGCGCACGACCTGGAGCGGGGCTACTCTCTGCTGCGCAAGAACCCAACGGTCGCTGCCGTGGCGCTCATCGACAGCGCGCGAGGGCCGCGGCCGCGACGTGCGACCCGCGAGGCGCTGGTCAACGCACCGCTGCTCGTGCGACGCCAGTCTCTCGATCAGCACGCGCCGCGCCGCTCCGTGCGCGAGCCCGGCTATCGCCACGAGCTCCTGCGCAACCTGGAGACGGCGCGCTACGAGCTGATGGCGCTACCGGTGCGTGAGCCGGGCACGCCGGCCCCCGCAGCCTCCGATCTCTGAGCTGCGCCCCGCGACGATCGAAAAAGGGGGAAGCCAGCGCTTCCTGGCGCCCAGCCCACAGCCGAGACTCGAACGGCCGCCCACCGCCCGCACTCCGCTGTGCTTCCGGCACGTCGTCCTACAGCCGGACGGAGCTAAGTTTCAGTAACATAGGGACTTGGCGCGCAGCGCCTGCCCGCCGCGCGGCGCGCATCCGGCGCCTCTTCTCTTCCTTCTGTTCCTATGAATTCTCCGCTCTCGACCGTCATCCGTCCGCGCAGCGGCTTCGTGCCGCTCGACATCACCGAGGTGTGGCGCTATCGCGACCTGCTCTACTTCCTCGTGTGGCGCGACATCAAGGTGCGCTACAAGCAGACTCTGCTCGGCGCGGCGTGGGCGGTCCTGCAGCCACTGACGACGATGGTCGTCTTCTTCTTCGTCTTCCGGCTCGTGGCCGGCGTCGAATCGGATGGCGTGCCTTACCAGGTCTTCGCCTTCGCCGGCCTCGTTCCCTGGACGTTCTTCGCGACCGGCCTGTCGATGTCGGCCAATTCGCTCGTCGGCAGTCAGAATCTGATCAAGAAGGTCTACTTTCCGCGCATCGTCATTCCGCTGGCCACGGTTCTGGCCGGTCTCGTCGATCTGGTGATCGCCTTCGTCGTGCTGCTCGGGCTGATGCTCGCCTTCGACGTGCGGCCGACGAGCGCCGTCGTTTGGCTGCCGGCCTTTCTGTTGCTGGCTCTCGTCACGGCCCTCGGAGTGGGCCTCTGGCTATCGGCGCTGAACGTACAGTTTCGTGACGTGCGCTACACGATCCCGTTTCTGACCCAGCTCTGGCTCTTCGCAACACCGGTCGGCTATTCGACCCAGGACGCCGCGGCCAAGCTCGTCGAGCCCTGGTCGACGCTCTACTCACTGAACCCGATGCTCGGCGTCGTCGAGGGCTTTCGCTGGGCGCTGTTGGGTACGGAGACCCGCCCCGGTCCGATGGTCTGGCTCTCGGCGGTCGCCGCCTTCGCCGTGCTCGTCAGCGGAGCGTACGTCTTTCGGCGCATGGAGAAGAGCTTTGCAGACCTGGTTTGATCGCACGGAGCGCGAGGTCTTCGTCATCGGCGAAGTCGCTCAGGCGCACGACGGCAGCCTGGGGTCCGCCCACGCCTACATCGACGTCGTCGCCGAAGCGGGAGCGTCCGCGGTCAAGTTCCAGACGCACATCGCGGCGGCAGAGAGCACCCCGAGCGAACCGTGGCGAGTGCGCTTCAGCCCACAGGACGAGACCCGCTACGACTACTGGCGCCGCATGGAGTTCGAGCCCTCCCAATGGCGCGAGCTGAAGCGTCACGCCGAAGAGCGCGGGCTCGTCTTTCTCAGCTCGCCCTTCTCCGTGCAGGCGGTCGAGCTGCTCGACGGGATCGGCATCAGCGCCTGGAAGATCGCCTCTGGAGAGCTGACGCACGACGCCATGCTCGACGCCATCGATGCGACCGGCAAGCCGGTCCTCGTCTCCACCGGCATGAGTCCGTGGCGCGAGATCGACCGGGTCGTGGGGCGCCTCAGAGCCGACAAGGCCGTCTTTCAGTGCACCTCGGCCTACCCCTGTCCACCCGAGAAGACGGGCCTCAACCTCCTCGGCGAACTGTCGAGTCGCTACGACTGCCCGGTGGGGCTTTCCGACCACAGCGCGACGCTCGCGACACCGATCGCCGCGGTCGCTCTCGGAGCGGAGCTGCTCGAAGTGCACGTCGCGCTTTCGCGAAGCTCCTTCGGCCCGGACACGGCCAGCTCGTTGCTACCGCAGGAGCTGGCTCAACTGGTCGATGGCGTGCGGCGCGTGCGCACGGCTCTCGCCCATCCCGTCGACAAGGACGAAGCCGCCGAAGAGATGGCGCCGATGCGCGCGCTCTTTCAACGGAGCCTCGTCCCCGTCAGGCCGCTGCCCGCCGGGCACGTCCTGGAGCACGGCGACCTCATCGCCAAAAAGCCCGGAACCGGACTGCCGCCACAGCGTCTCGAAGAGTTGCTCGGTCGCCGCCTCCGACGAGACGTCGCCGCCGACGAGCTGATCGACGACTCCGCGCTCTCGGACGCCAGCGAGGAGGAGCGATGAAGCGCAAGATCTGCGTCGTCGTCACGGCGCGCCCGAGCTACAGCCGCATTCGCACCGCTTTGCGCGCGATCCAGGAGCACCCTGATCTCGAGCTCCAACTCGTCGTCGCGGCGTCGGCTCTGCTGGAGCGCTACGGCACGGCCATCGACACGATCGAGGCCGACGGCTTCGACATCGCCGCCAAGGTCTACATGGTGCTCGAGGGGGAGAACCTGCAATCGATGGCCAAGACGACCGGTCTCGGCATCATGGAACTGGCGACCGCTTTCGGCAATCTCGAGCCGGACGCAGTGGTGACGATCGCCGACCGCTACGAGACGCTGGCAACGACGGTCGCCGCGAGCTACATGAACATTCCCGTCGTGCACGTCCAGGGCGGCGAAGTGACCGGGTCGATCGACGAAAAGGTGCGACACGCCGTCACCAAGCTCTCCGACCTGCACCTCGTCTCGACGGCGGGCGCCGCCGAGCGCGTGACGCGCATGGGCGAGCGACCCGAAAGCGTTCACGTCACCGGGTGTCCGTCGGTCGACATCGCCCGCGAGGTCGTCGACCGACGCGGCCGCGCACTCGACTTCGATCCGGTCGAGCGCTACGGCGGCGTCGGTGACGAATTCACACCCGAGGACTACATCGTCGTCCTCCAGCACCCGGTGACCACCGAGGTCGAGCAAAGTCGACAGCAGGCCCTCATCTCCCTACGCGCCGTGCGTGAGCTCAACGTCCCGACCTACTGGTTCTGGCCAAACGTCGATGCCGGCTCCGACGGAACCTCCAAGGCGATCCGGAGCTTCCGCGAGCTCGAAGACGCCAGCGGCATGCGCTTCTTCAAGAGCATGGCTCCCTCCGACTTCCTGGTCCTCCTCCTCGGCAGTCGCTGCCTCCTCGGCAACTCCAGCGTCGGCATTCGCGAGTGTTCCTACCTCGGCATCCCGGTGGTCAACGTGGGCAGCCGTCAGGCCGGGCGCGAGCGGGGCGGCAACGTCGTCGACTGTGCCTACAGTCAGGAGGACGTCGTCGCCGCGGCCCGACGCCAGATGGAGAACGGTCCGTTCCCGTGCGACGAGCTCTACGGCGACGGCCAGGCAGGGCACAGAATTGCGGCGAAGCTCGCCGCCGAAGAACTGACCATTGAAAAGCGCATCACCTACTGAGGCCGCCGCAGCGCTGAACCGGCTCGACGACTTCGTCGACTGGCGACCGCGCCTCTGGTCGCCGGCCGTGCGCTGGCTGCTGGGCGACCCCGAGCGCTTCACCGGCCGCAGGGTGCTCGACCTGGGCTGTCGCTACGGCAAGATGTCGTGCCTCTTCGGCCTGCTCGGCGCGGAGGTCCTCGGCATCGACACGGACGCCGCAGCGATTCCTCGCGCCGAGGCGGAGCGCGACCGCTGGTCCCTGGGTCGCAGCGTAGAGTTCGCGCACTACGGCGGCGATCTCGACGAGCTCGATCGCAGCTTCGACTTCGTTTTCACCAAGAGCGTGCTCGTGGTCGTGCCGGAGCTGCCCGAGCTGCTGCGGGGCGTCGCAGCGAGACTGGCTCCGGACGGCGAGCTGCTGGCGGTCGAGAACGCGGCGGGCGGTCCGGTGCTCGACTTCGTGAGGCGGCACGTCGTGCATCGAGAGTGGCGCGGCGTCGCCCACAAGCTCCACGGAGTGAACGACCGTTTCTGGGACGCTTTCCCGAGGACTCTCGAGGTCGTCGACCAGCGCTCCTTCTGGAGACTCGTCACTGCTTTTCGAGCGCGCCGCTGCGAGGTTTCGTCGTGATCCGCCGTCGCAACGCCTTCGAGACGCTCGGGCTGATCGTCGCCCGCGGCGGCTCGAAGGGCATTCCGGGCAAGAACATCCGCGAGCTCGACGGGCGACCGCTGATCGCTCACGCCGCAGAAGCTGCCCGCGAGGCCGCGAGCTTGAGTCGGATCGTCTTGTCGACCGACAGCCCCGAGATCGCCGACATCGCCGAAGATCTTGGGATCGAGGTGCCTTTCCTGCGACCCGCGGAGCTGGCACGGGACGAAACGCCGACGCTGCCGGTCGTTCAGCACGCGCTCCAAGCGCTCCTGCAAGCCGGCGCACGGTACGACGCGGTCTGTCTACTCCAGCCGACGCACCCACTGCGCACGGCCGCCCTGATCGACCGCTGCGTCGAGAAGCTCCGGACCTCGGGAGCCGACAGCGTCTTCACGGTGACCCCCGTGCCACACTCCTTTCATCCAAACTGGGTCTACCTCAGCGACGAAGAAGGCCGACTGGAGATCGCCACGGGCGGCAGGGAGCCCGTCCCGAGGCGACAGGAGCTGCCGCCGGCGTTCGCCCGTGAGGGCTCGGTCTACGTCACGCGCGCCGAAGTGATCCGACGCGGTTCGCTCTACGGCGAGAGCTCCCAAGGCGTCGTCGTCAGCCCCGGCGACAGCGTCAACCTCGATACGGAGGCCGACTGGGAAGAAGCCGAGCGACGCCTCGCCGAGCGAGCGCGCCGAGTCAGCGAGCAGGACGAACCGTGAGAACCGTTGCGCTTGTCCCCGACGGCGTCGGCGTCCGCAACCTGGTTCTCGGCCCGTTTCTCGATCTGGCCACAGAGGCGGGCGAGTGTCTCGTGCTGCACGCGGTGCCCGCGAGCTACGTCGACGAATACAGGGCCGGAGGCAGCGCGATCTGGTCGCCGCTCGAGCCCGACCCCGAGAGCCTGCTTCGGCGGCTCCTGAGAAACACCCTGCTCGTGGGTCAGATGCGCTGGGCCGACACGGTGTCGATGCGCCTCAAGCTGCAGCGACGACCCACCGGTCGTTGGCGTCACCGCCTGCTCGAGCACACGAGCCGACTGCTGTCGCGCGGCTTCGCCCACCCCGAAAGGCTGCAGTGGCTCGATCGCAGACACTGCAACCGCGTCGCTGCGAGCGGCGCCGTCGATCACTACCGCAAGCTGTTTCGGGAGTGGCAGCCCGACGTGATCGTCTGCTCGCACCACCGTCCGACGAACGTCATCGCACCCGTGCTCGCTGCGCGCGAGCTCGGCGTTCCCACAGCCACCCTGATCTTCAGTTGGGACAACCTCACTTCGAAGGGACGCATCGTCGCTCCGTTCGACCACTACCTCGTCTGGAGTCAACGGATGCGCGACGAGCTGCTGCGCTTCTACCCGGAGATCGACGGAGCCCGGGTCCACGTCGTGGGCACGCCGCAGTTCGACCCCTACGCCCGCGCCACCGAGACTCGAGAGGCCTTCTTCCAGCGCTTCGGCGGCGATCCCGAGCGACCGCTCCTCTGCTACTCGGGCGGCGACGTCGGCACCTGTCCCGAAGACGCCGAGCACGCGCGCATCGTCCTCGAGATCGTCAGCTCCGGCAAGCTCGACGGCCCCCGTGGACGGCCGCAGGTGTTGGTGCGCCCGGCCCCGGTCGACACCAGCGGCCGCTACCTCTCTCTGCAGGACGATTTTCCCGACGTCTTCCTCTGTCAGCCGGAGTGGGCCGACGCGGGCGCTGACTGGTCGGTCAAGCTGCCGACCGCCGCGGACATCGACTTCCTGCGGCATCTCGTCGTGCACACCGATGTCGGCATCAACCTCGCTTCGACGATGACGCTCGACTTCGCTCTGCACGACACTCCTGTCGTCAACGTCGCCTTCGACGTCGCCGACCCACCACCCTTCGGCCGTCCCCTTTGGGAGCACTACTACCGCTACGACCACTATCGACCCGTCGTCGAAATCGGCGCGGCGCGCTTCGCTCGCAGTCGCGCCGCGCTGGAAACCGAGCTTCGTCGGTACCTCGACGACCCTTCGTTGGACGCCGAGCGGCGGCGGCAGCTCGTCGACTTGCAGGTCGGCATCGCTCCGGGTCAGTGCTCTCCCCGACTCGTCTCAAAGCTCTCGGACATCGCCAGCCGAGCGATTTGAGTACGCTCCGCGCGGCAGCTGTATCGAAAGGGCCGATTCGCAGGTCGCGGGCCCTTCGGGTCTCCTCTTCGTGCCGTTACACTCCCCCTTCGACGAGGGATCCATGAGCTCCGAGGACGCTAGCCAAACCGAGCCCGCTGCCGAAAGCTGGTACTACGTTCGCCGCGGCGAGCCTCGTGGCCCCGTCACGATGCGTTACCTCAAGGCGCTCTTCGACAACGGGGAGCTCGGAGCCGAGACCCTGATTCGCGGTCCCGGCGTCGAGCGTTGGTCTGCGGCGGCCGAGGTCGAAGAGCCCGCCTTCGTCGCAGCGGCGCCAGACGAGCGGCGCCCGACTCCAGAGGACCTTCCGGAACGCATCTCTCTGGAAGCCGCCGGCGGCTCGCTCGCCGTCTACGAGGAGATGGCGCTGAGCGAATCGGCCGCAGAGGACGACTTCGATCTGGCGGTACCCGAGATTCCGTCACTCCCGGAGCCGCCGCCGATCGGGGCGATCGAGGCGGACCCCTCCGGGGAAGACGAGCTCCTGCAGGTCGAGAGCGGCCCCTCGCCCTACGACCTTTCCGACTCCGGCAGCAGCGAGGAGGCGCCACCGCCCTCGCCCTACGAAGCGCCAGAGGCCGAACGGCCGGTCGAAGAGGACGGGCTGTCGCTGGACGACGTGCTCGGCGAAGTAGAACGGCACCGTGAAGACGCGGTCGACCGACGCCGTCGTCAGGAGATTCGCAAAGCCTCGCTGCGTCTTCGCTTCGAGGATCTTTCACACGGCACGATCAAGCCGGCCCTGCGCACGCTCATGCAGCGGCTGCACAAACAGGGCTACCCGACCCGGCTGAGGCAGATCGACAAGCACCAGCTCCGCTTCGAGTTCACGCTCGAGACCTCGCGCCTCATCCGCTGCCGGCTGGAGATTGCCCTCAAGCCGAAGGGCCTCGTCGAATTCGTCTTCCTGCGCGACCTTCAGGAGCTCTCTCAGGAGCTCGTCCACCTCGACGATCTCGACGATGAGAAGATCCACGCCAAGATCGCTGCCTTCGTGAAAATGAGCCTTCAGGGGTAGCGAACGCCCGTGGTGGTACCACGGGGTTCGCTACGGATCTTCCTTCTCCGTCCCCTCTGGGGACTCCGCGCGAGGACTCGCTACGCTCGCACCGCTTGGCAGGAACGCCCGTCGTGGGACCACGGGGTTCGCTACGGGTCTTCCTTCTCCGTCCCCTCTGGGGACTCCGCGCGAGGACTCGCTACGCTCGCACCGCTTGGCAGGAACGCCCGTCGTGGGACCACGGGGTTCGCTACGGGTCTTCCTTCTCCGTCCCCTCTGGGG
>JBCCLJ010000076.1:0-27835 GCA_039026915.1 Acidobacteriota bacterium | reverse complement strand
TAGGCGCGGTGCGGGAACGGAGCGTCGTAGGCTGCCTCTTCGGCCGAGGGGAGGTCGAACCAGGTGAGTGCCTCGATCACCTGGGAGGGCTGGAAAGAGCGCGCGGTCATGGAGAAGCGGATCCAGTCACCGAAGTCGATCGTTTCCTCCACGAGGAGCTCGCAGCCGTCGTAGAAGGGGACCTGCTGGGCAGGCAACGAGGCGAAGGGCGACGGCAGATCGACGACCTCGTCAGGCTTCTCCACGGCTGGAAAAGGCTGCATCGAAGCGGGAATCACGGGCAGCATGCCGTCGCCCACGGCGATCTTGGCGAAGCGCTCCGGGTGGAGCCCCGCAATGCGCAGGCCGATCAGGCTGCCCCAGTCCTGCACGAAGAGATGGATGTCCCGCAGGTCGAGCTTTTCGATGAAGCTCCAAAGTCTCTCGTTGTGACCGAGGTAGCTGTAGGAGCTGACCGCCGTCGGCTTGTCGGAGCGCCCCATGCCGAGGTGGTCCATGGCGATCACTCGAAACCCTGCGTCGGCGAGAACAGGGATCATCTTGCGGTAGAGGTACGACCAGGTCGGTTGGCCATGAAGGAGCAGCACGGTGGGCCCGTCGGCCGGGCCGGCTTCGGCGTAGCCCTGACGCAGTCCGTCGATCTCGACGTACCGCGGTTCGTAGGGCCAGTCCGGAAGTCCTTCGAAGCAGGCGTCGGGGGTACGCACGAACTCGACTCCGGCGGCGGTCGTGAGCCGCTTCGGCTCGCCGGCGCAGTCCTCGTCCGAGGCGAGCGCAGTCGAGGCGGTCCACAACATGAGCAGGAAGAGGGGCAGGATTCTCGACATGGATGTCTCCTGAAAAGGCAGCGCGGGGCTGCCGGGTCATTCGAAGCGAAGGGCGTCGATCGGGTCGAGACGCGCCGCGCGCCGGGCCGGCGCGTAGCCGAAGACGACGCCGACGGCAGCGGAGAAGCCGAAGGCGATGAGGTTGATCTGCAGATCGAAGACGAACGGCACGTTGAGCGCCCGCGCCAGCGCCAGGCTGCCACCGCCGGCCAGCACGAGACCGACGAGGCCGCCCAGGAGCGACAGAACGAGCGCCTCGACCAGAAACTGCAGCAGCACCTCGCCCGGGAGAGCACCGATCGACATGCGGATGCCGATCTCGCGGGTCCGCTCGGTCACCGAGACCAGCATGATGTTCATGATGCCGATGCCGCCGACGAGCAGGCTGATCGCGGCGACGGCTCCGAGAAGCAGCGTCAGTACCCGCGTCGTCGAGCTCAGCGCCTCGACGATCTCCTTCGTGTCGAGCACGCTGAAGTCGTCGTCTTCGCCGGCGGTCATGCCGCGGCGCTCGCGCAGAATCGAGGTCGTGTCGCGGACCACGCGTGCTGCGGGAACGCCTTGTCGGACCGAGACCATCATGAGGTCGACCTCGCGGCTGCCTCGCCTTCCGGCGAGTCGCCGCTGCAGCGTCGTGAACGGAACGACGACGATGCTGTCCTGGTCCTGGCCCATCGCGCCCTGCCCTTTGCCCTCGAGCACGCCGATCACTTCGCAGGCCATCGACTTCAGTCGAATCTGCGCGCCGATCGGTTCCTGCTGGCCGAAGAGCTCGCCCGCGACGGTGGCGCCGACGACGCAGACGGGACGTGCGCCCAGGACCTCGGCGTCGTTGAAGGTGCGCCCGGAGGCGAGCGTCCAACCGCCGACGTCGAAGTAGTCGTCCGTGCTTCCGATCGCTTGCGTCGACCAGTCTTCTTGAAGGTAGACGGCCTTGAGCCGAACGTTGCGCACCGGCGCGAGCGCTGCGACGCCGGCGACGTCCTCGACCGCTTCGGCGTCCGCCAAGGTGAATCCCGGAGCTGCGGCGCCGCCGGGGCCCTGGCCGCTGCCCGGGATGATCATCACGAGTTGGCTGCCGAGGCTCTCGACCTGAGAGGTCACCGAAGCCGTCGCCCCCTGGCCGAGGCTGACCATGATGACGACGGCGGCCACGCCGATGACGACGCCGAGCACCGTGAGAATCCCGCGCACGACGTTGCGACGGATCTCCTGCAGCGCGATCGTGAGGGCGTTCCAGAGCACTAGGCTGCTCCGGCGGCCGGCGCGCCCGCCTGGCGCACGTCGCTGGCGATGAGGCCGTCGCGTACGGTAATCACCCGACGCGCGTACTCCGCCATCTCGGGCTCATGCGTCACCAGAATCACGGTGATTCCGCGGACGTGGTTGAGCTCGACGATCCTCTCCATGACGTCCTGGCTCGATTTGGAATCGAGGTTGCCAGTGGGCTCGTCCGCGAACAGCACCCGGGGATCTCCCGCGAGCGCTCTCGCGACCGCGACGCGCTGCTGCTGGCCGCCGCTGAGCTCGTTCGGGGCGTGACTCTGCCAGGGCAGCAGTCCGACGGCGTCGAGGGCACGCTGTGCCCGCCGGCGTCGATCGCCTCGGGCGACGCCGCGATAGAGCAGAGGGAGCTCGACGTTCTCGAGCGCGGTCGTTCGCGAGAGCAGGTTGAAGCCCTGGAAGATGAACCCCAGATAGTGGCGTCGGATCAACGCGCGCTGCTCGTTCGAGAGTCCCTGCAGGGCTCGGCCGCCGAACAGGTACTCGCCGTCGTTCGGTTTGTCCAAGCAGCCGAGCAAGTTCATGAGCGTCGATTTGCCCGAGCCGCTCGGGCCCATGATGGCGACGAAGTCACCGGCCTCGACGTCGAGGTCGACGCCGCGGAGTGCCTGAAAGGCGGCGCTACCGGAGCCGTAGGTCTTGGTGATGCCGCGCAGGCGAATCAGAGGCGTCACGTTGCTGCCTCCACGATCTCGACGACCACCGGTTGGCCCGCGCGAAGCTCGTCTCCCCGAATCTCCGTCCAGCGGCCGTCGCTCAGGCCGGGTTCGACGAGGACCTTCGAAAGTTCTCCTTCGTCCAGAAGGTGGATCGCCGCTTCGTCGTCGGGGGCAGGGCTGGCAGAGAGATCTGGCGGTCGCGGGAGAAGCGAGAAGCCTCGCGAGGCCTTGGCCACCGGAGGCCGGAAACGCAATGCGGCGTTCGAGACGGCGAGCACGCCGTTGCGCTCCGCGACCCGGATCGAGGCGGTGGCGGTCATGCCGGGTCGCAAGCGGAGCTCGGCGTTCTCGACGACCAGCTCGGCCTCGTAGCTGACGACGTTCTCGACCGTTTGAGAGCCGAAACTGACCTTGCGAACGACCGCTTCGAACTCGACCTCTGGCCACGCGTCCACCGTGAAGGTCGCCGTTTGACCCGCCGTGACGCGGCCGACGTCGGCCTCGGCGACGTAGACGACCAGGTCCATCTTGCTCAGGTCTTGGCCGATCGTGAAGAGCACGGGCGACTGAAAGGAGGCAGCGACCGTCTGGCCGGGGTCCACGCGCCGCTCGAGAACGACGCCGTCGATCGGTGAGCGAATCGTGCTGCGCTGCAGGTCGATCTCGTTGGCGAGCACCGCAGCCTTCGATTCGGCAACGTCGGCCTCGGCGACACTGACGGCGGCCTCGGCGCGCTGCTGGGCGGCGCGGGCACGGTCGAGCTCGGCCCTCGCGGGCGTCAGACCTTCGGAGAGGCGGTGGAGCTCTTCGAGCCGAAAGAGGTCGGCGTTGGCCTCGACCCGGGTCGCCTCCGACTGCCGGAGTCTCGCCTCCGCGGAGGCGCGAGCAGCGCGACTGCGTTCGGTCTGGCGCTCGAGCTTGGTCGTGTCGATGCGCGCCAGAACCTGACCTTTCGAGACCCTGGCGTTCGTTTCCACCGTCACCGCGGCGACGAGACCCGAGAGTTCGCTGCCGACCTCCACCTGCTCGGTGGGCTCGAGCCGGCCGGTGGCTGAGACGGTGGCCACGAGGTCACGTCGTTCGATGGAGACGGTGTCGTACTGACGGTCGACCGAACGAGCGGGCCGGGTGACGAGAACCCCGACGAGCGCCAGACACGCGGCGCCAGCGACGAGCAGGCCGCGCCTCTTGCGCGGCGCGGTGTCGAGAAGCGCGTCGAGGTCGTCGCGATTCGGAGGCTCAGGTCGCTCTGCTGATTTGGTCATCGTCGGGTCTCCGTGGGGCACTTCGAGTTGGAAACTCCCCACCGTCGCCGGGCGAGCGGTGGGGAGTGAGGAAGGAGGCTGGCGGGTCGTGGCTCTTCAGGCAGGGTGCGTCGAGGTCAGCGGATTGCTGCTCCTCGGAAGGTGATCGCTGTGCGATCGACGACAGCGTGGCGAGAGCCTACGGAGGGCCGAAGTAAGGTGCGGCTAGCGCGCGTAAAGGTTGGTAAAGGTCTGCAACGAGAGGCAAAGAGCGTTTTCTCGAACCGCAAAGCCGTCTACCCTTGAGCTGCCATGACGCCCCGAGTCCTGCTCATCGACGACGACATCGAGCTCTGCTCGCTCCATCGAGACATCCTCGAGGGAGAGGGCTTCGACGTCGCGATCGCGTACGACGGGGAGAGCGGCTGCGAAGCGATCGACGCATCGCCGCCCGACATCGTCGTGCTCGACATCACGATGCCGGGCGTCTCCGGCATCGAGACGCTGCGCCGCGTGCGTCAGACGAGCACGCTGCCGGTTCTCATGCTCACCGCGCGCGGCGACGACATCGACCGCATCCTCGGCCTCGAGCTCGGCGCCGACGACTACGTCACCAAGCCGTGCACGCCGCGCGAGCTCGTCGCGCGTCTGCGCGCGATTCTCCGCCGCGTGCAGGGCGGCACGGAGGACGGACCCGCCTCCGTTCTGCAGGCGGGGACTCTCGTGGTCGAGCCTGCGGCACGGCGAGTCAGCTGGCGCGGCCAGTCGCTCGAGCTGACGAGCACCGAGTTCAATCTGCTCGAGCAGCTGGTGCGTCAGGTCGGTCGCATCGTCTCCAAGGAGGATCTCTCGGAGCGGGCTCTCGGTCGCAAGCTGACGCGCTACGACCGCAGTATCGACGTGCATCTGAGTCACCTGCGAGCCAAGTTGGGGGAGCTCGCCGACGGCCGCTCGCCGATTCAGACGGTGCGCGGGCACGGCTACCAGCTCGTCGCCGATCCTGAGTGATGCGGCTCTTCTGGAAGATTCTGCTCGGCTACTTTCTGGCTTGGACCCTTCTCAGCCTCGCCCTGCTCGGGACCCTCGGCCTCGACTCGCGCGCTCGGTTGCTGCCGCGCTCGGCGATCAGTCGCGCAATCCCGTCGAACGTCGGCGTTCAAATGACGGCGACGAACCTCGAGCTCGGCGGCGAGGCGATGGTGCCCCGCCTCGAAGAGCGGAGGCTCTCCGGCCAGGAGCCGCCGCTGGTCGTCGACGAGGAGGGACGCGACGTCCTCGGTCGGCTTGTCGATCCGGAGGTCCTGACGCTGGCACGCTCGCTGGCGGTCGAGAACGAGGGGCCTAATCCCGTTCGCTCCGTCGTCAGCCTGGAGGGCACGCGCTTCATCGTTTACTACCCCGAAGGCGACGGTCCCGCGGACCGCACTCCCCTACGCCTCCTGCTGACACATCCTTGGCTTCTTGGCGTCGTCTTCTCCGTCGCCGGTGTTCTGCTCGCCTTTGGCCTGACCACGGCCTGGACGCGGCCGATCGCAGGACTCCACGCCGCCTTCGATGCGCTCGGCGAAGGCAAGCAGAGCCGGGTCGATCCACGCATCACGCGCCGCGGCGACGAGCTTGGTGATCTGGCGCGAGACTTCGAGGAGATGGCGCAGCGGCTCTCGCGCTCGATTCAGACACAGAAGCAGCTTCTTCACGACGTCTCTCACGAGCTCCGCTCGCCGCTGGCACGCCTGAGCGTCGCGGCCGACCTGGCCAAGCGCCGGCCCGACCGTCGCAACGAGGCGCTCGAGCGGATCGAGCGCGACTGTGAGCGGCTCGACCGACTCGTCGGTGAGCTGCTCACCCTGGCGCGGCTCGAAGCGGAGACGCCGGCGGAGCTCGACGACTACTTCGATCTCCTCGAACTGCTCCGGTCCGTTCGCGAAGACGTAGCCTTCGAGGCGGGTGCCGCCGGTGTCGAAGTGACGCTCACCGTCCCCGACTGCGACGAGCTCGTTCTACATGGCAATGCCGAGTTGCTGCGTCGCGCGATCGAAAACGTCGTACGCAACGCGCTTCAGCACTCGCAGCCGAACGGTCGGATCGACACTCGACTCGAACACGCCGCGGACGAGGTTCGACTGGCGGTCAGCGACGAAGGCTCCGGGCTTCAGGAGGCCCAGTTGGAGTCACTCTTCGAACCCTTCGCCCGGGGCGCTAGCTCCGGTGGATTCGGCCTCGGCCTGGCCATCGCTCGGCGTGCGGTCCTCGTGCACGGAGGCTCGATCTCCGCCCGAAATCTCGAGTCCGGCGGGGCTCAGATCGAGATCGTTCTCCCGGGCGATCGAGTGCGCCTGTTGAACAGCGATTCGGCGTCGACTTAGTCCCGGGCCTCGCTCTCGAGAAGCCGCGCTCCGCGCAGGATGTTGCCGAGCGCATAGTTGCCCTCGTGACAGGCGTACTCGTAGACCCGCTCCTCCGGGGTCTTTGTCGCGGGCCAGACGAAGTCGCCGCTCCAGGAAGCCGTCCAGATCGACGGGTCCTCGACCGTGAATTCGTAGCGCAAGGTGTCGCTGTCGACGCGTGTGAATCGCTCGACGACGCGCCGGGTCGGCGACGTGCTCGAGAAGCCGCTGTAGCCTTTGAAGCTCTTCGTCTCGACGACCAGAGTGTCGCCCTCCCACCGGCCGACAGAGTCACCGAGCCAGAACTTCAGGTCGTCGGGCGCGGAATGGTCGCTGACGATCGGGACGATGCGCGCGTCGTGCACCATCTCGTTGAGGATCATGACGTAGTCGTCAGTCTGCACGATCTTCTGGAGGTTGTTGTAGACGGACGGGAGAGACGGCACGACCTGCCGGAAGCTCGCGACGCAGCGATCCGAGGCGAGGAGCCCCTCGGGGTCGTCGAAGGGACCCGGGCGGTCCCAGTCCAGCCAGTACGCCTCGCCCTGGTTGGTGATGAGCTGGTCGGCGACGATCCGCCGCTGGAGCTTGCCGGCCTCGGTCATCGGTGGCCGTCGCCCGTTGCTGGGCTCGGTGATGATCGACGTGCGGAACTTGCCGTCGACCATGACGACGGAATCGCCGCGATCGATCCAGAAGTTGTTGTAACCGCCGACGTTGCCGGCGGCGCCGGGCGATCCGTCGCCGCCGGGTGGGGGCGGTTCACGGTCCGTGCCGCTGCGCGCCGCAAGAGCCTCGTCGACGCGACGCTTGGTCTCGACGATTTCCTCGGCCTGCTCGGGAGTCAGGTAGAGCCGATCGCCAAAGGCGACGGGCCGCTCGACCGGCGTCAGCGTGGCGATGTCGTAGGTGCCGCTCAGATCGGGGCGACCGCTCGGCGTTCTCGGAACGCCGTCGCCCTCCGAGGCGCAGAGCGGCACCGCCGCCAGGAGCACAACGAGCGCAAGAGGCGTCCATCTTTCGGCATCGTGGCTTCTCGCAAACATCGCATCCTCCTTCGAGCTCGTTGGCGCGAGGATAACCCGTCGGCGATCGGCGGATCGGCTCAGGGGCAGTTGGCGGGATCGGTATCGACGCGAAGAGTTCCGGAGATCGACGTTCCTGATTCGAAGGTCACGCGGTTGGACACTCGAACGGTCAGGCTGCCGGTCCCGGTGACTTCGAGATTGCTGCCCAGCGTGACGTTCTCGGCGGTCTCGCTCTGAGATCCAGAGATCGTCTGGTTGGCGATCGTGACCTGGCTCGCGCAGCTGCTGCAGACGTTGACCAGGTTGTAGGTCAGATCGTAGCTGTCGATCTCTGCCGCTCCGGACGCTTCGTCGGCGCGCACGAAATAGGTGCCCGCGGCGAGCGGGTCGCTGGCGCACGTCCTGTCGATCAGCGCGTCGCGCCCGTTCGCAGCGCCGTCGTCGTTCTGCTCCAACTGCACGAGAGAGTTGTCGAACAGGGTCAGACGAGGATCGTCCGGGTTGCTGGAAGAGGTCGTCAGAGTCACCTCGGACTCGGCCACCAGCGTGAAGGTGACCCAGTCCTCGTCGCCGGCCGGGCAGAGCTTGTGGTTCTGCGCGATCCCCGTGGTGATCGAAGAGGCCGAGCCCGAGCCGTCGTCGGGCTCGAAGGCGTCGTTCGGGTCGCAGCCACCGCCGGGAGTCGAAAGATCGAGAGTCCAGGCGCCGCGCCCGAGAGTGCCGGCAACGAGCAGCTCGTCATCGGTGTCGTAGCCGAGCTCCAGGACGAGGACGTTCGGGAGGTCCGTACCCAGCTCGCTCCAGTCTTCGAAGTCGGCGTCGTCAGCGACGAAGACGCCGCGCCCCGAGCCCACGACGATGCGGTCGTTGGTGCCGGGCACGAAGGTGATGGAGGCGAGCTCGAAGGGACTGAAGGAGGTGAACAGGTTACCGGTGACATCAGTCCAGCTGGCGCCGGAGTTCGTCGTGCGGAAGACCTGGTTGATGTCGATGGCAAAGGCGTGGGTGGGATCGCCTGGATCGATGACGACGCCCAGCACCGTACCGCCCGGAGTGGGACGCTGGGTGGGTGCGGTCGGTGCCGCCGCGGTGCGCACCCAGACCGAGCTGCCGGAAGCGAAGTAGAGCACCTCTTCGTTGCCGGGAATGCCATAGGCGATGGTCCCGCCGGCTCCGAAGGAATTGACGACGACCGGCGTCGCGGTGCCGGCGACCAGGCTGACGCTGCTGAGGCGATCGAAGCTCTCGTAGACGCCGTTGCTACCGCCGATGACGAGGCGGGTGGGATCCTCTGCGTTGATCGCGACGGGTGTCGTGAACTGACCGGACACCGAGGCGGCGCCTCCGAGGGCCGTCAGCGAGGGCGAGACGTCCGACAGCAAGGTGTTGCTGCTGTTGAAGATGCGGCGTCTGAGGCCGAGCAGGAACTGAGAGCTCATGTAGCGCGTCGACTGTCCGACGAGCGGATCGTCCTCACCGACGACGACGTCGCCGCCGTCTCCGGAGACTGTGTTCGGAACGGACCAGGTGAGATCGCCGGTCGCATCCTGCTCCGTGCTTGAATTGTCCTGGTTGCCGGAAAGGAGGATGTTCGAAGTGCTGTCGTAGGCGACGTTGTGCTGCTCGATGACGGCGAGGTTGCCGACCACGGACTCCCAGTCGCCGTTCGTGCCGTTGGGGTTGGTATGGCGGTAGATGCCGCCGTCGTCCGTTTGGAGGAGATCGCCGTTCGCGTCGAAGACCATCTCTCGAGAGTCGGCGTGAGGAGCGGTGTCGTTGGCGGTCCGGGCCGATCCTCCGCAGGCGGTGGTCGCCGAAGGGCAGTTGGTGATCGGAGTCGCCTGGCTGCCGAGAGACTGAGCGCCGTCGACGCGGAAGAGACGTCCGCCGAAGTTGGAGGCGCCGATGGAGTTGGGGAACTGCGAGACGAACGAGCCGTTCTCGTTGTTCGACGGCTGTCGGTCGCCACCGATGTAGACGACGTCATCGTTCGTCGGATCGGCGCGCAGTGAAAGGTGCGTGCCGCACTGGCCACCGGGGTGAATGCCGTATGCGGTTCCCTGCTCGGTCGTCGACGGGAGGTCCATGGCCGCCCACGAGTCGCCTGCGTCCTGGGACTCGTAGAGGCCGATGAGACGGCCTCCGTCGCAAACCGCGGCGAAGACGTTGGCGTTCGCGCCGCCCGCGTTGCCGACCGAGATCTCGACGTTGTTCGGCGTATCCTGCAGCTGCGTGTCGAAGGCTGCCAGAGCGTCACTGACTTCGGTCCAGGTTGCGCCGGTGTCGGTGCTTCGGTACAGGCCGTCAGAAGAGGCGTTCAGTCCGGTCGCCGGCGCGTAGAGTCGGGTCGTATCGGTTGGATCGCTCGCCAGATCCCAAGCGAAGCCACACGGCAGTCCGGTGCCGCCGGCCGTCGAGACCTGGGTGAACGAAGCGCCCGTGTTCGTGCTGCGGTAGATGCCCACGGTTCCACAGGCGATGCCGGCGTCGTTCGAGTTCACGGCCGCGACGATGACGCTGCCGCGTGCTGCGATGCCGACGACGTTGGCTCCCACGAGTCCGGTCGCCGCGAGCTGAGTCCAGGTCGTACCGCCGTTCGTCGTGCGCAGGATGCCGGCGCGCGAGCCGCCCAGGCTGCCCAGGGAGCTCGTGCGTGCGATCCCGGCGACGAGTGTGTTGTTCGTGCCGTCCGTGGGATCGAGCTCGAGAGCGCCGATCGAAAGCGAGGCCTCGGAGTCGGTCTGCGCCGTCCACGTCGGCGAAGCGGCCGTGGCGTTGTCGGTGCGGAAGATGCCGCCGTTGACGGCGCCGATCCAGACGATGTCCGCGTCGGAAGGGTGCGCCACGACGGTCTCGATGGCACCGGAGATCGGAGCACTCGGGATGTTCTCTGCCTGCCCGTCCTCGCCGGGAGCGGGGCCCTGTTGGGTCCACTGCTGCGACGCGAGCGGGCCCGCGAAGAGGACGAGAAGGGCGATGGTGCGAATCGAGCGCATCACGGCGGCACCTCGCCGACGAAGCGCGTGTCTCTGATCTCGTGCCGCCAGAGGACCGTGCCGCTGCGAAGGTCGTAGGCGGAGAGCGTCGGCGGATAGGTCACGAGTCGCTCTCCGCGTCGGGCGCGGTAAGGCGAGGTCGTGCGTAAGAGCGTCGTTCCGACGACCAGGAACGGCGCGTTGGAATCCGCACTCTCGATGCTGCCGACGACGTTGCCCGTCGCGACCGAGATCAGCCGCCACGTGTATTCGCGATCTCCGCTACCGGTGCGCTCGACGACGAGAAGGTGCTGCGCGTTGGCGGACGGCATGTCGAGGATGAAGTCGGGAGTGGTCAGGACGACGTCCGGCAGTTCGGTTCCGGTCTGGCTCTGCCAACGCTTGAGACGCAGTTCGTTGCGTCCGTCGCCGATAGCGGTCGCGACGACGAGATCGCCGCTGCGCTGCGGTGGCGTCGAGACGTTGGCTCCGCTCGAGAAGGCGAGAGACTCGTTGGGTAGCGGGGCCGGCCGTGCGGAAGGAGCGGCGGTGACGCGCGCCTGCGCGAGGTCGAGGACGTAGCGCTCCGAGGTCACGGTGAACGCTGTCGCCTGAGGTTCAGGTCGGGCGCCGCCGCGCGGGCTCTGGCGGTGTTCCCATTCGATCTGGGGAGTCCCTTGGCGCGTTGCCACGGAGGCACGGAAGGAGTGCCCCAGCTGGTCGTCGACCGAGGCGCGAACTCCCGTCGGCAGGGCGATCGGAAGTTCGACCTGCGCTGGGCTGCCGGGCCGGAGAACGTCGAGAAAGACGATGTCGAGCGTGTCGACGCTGCCCAGCGGCTGGACGGCGAGTAGGTTGCCATGCAGTCCGAGGGGCTTGGCACCGGCGCTGTCCGACCAGAGCAGCGAGCCGTCGCTCAGATCGAGTGCGTCGACGGCGTCATTTGGCGCCATGACGAAGACTTGCTGACGCTCGGGAGCCACAATGATGCCCTGGGCGAGCTCGGTGACGCCGTCGCTGCGCTGCAGCTCCGCCGCCGAGGGTGAAAGCTGCGCCATCGCCGTGCCGGTGACGAGCACCTGCACCACGAGCGCCGCGACGCTTCGTTTCTTGAGGAGCACGAGATCGATCAGGGTTCGGTTTGCGTGGCAGCGAGAGCTTGCTGCAGTGCCTCGATCTGCTTCTGTTGCTCCTGAACGACGCGTGCCAGCAGAGCGACGACGTCCATGCTCGCCAGCGTCTTGCGTTCGGGGTTGGCGACGAGCTCAGGGACTTCTTCGGCAATGAACCCGACGCGCTGGTCGCCCGGCTCGGCGATGTACTCGAAGGTCACCGGGCGAAGCTCGAGCAGAGCGGCGAGCGCTGCGTCACCAGAGAGCTCCGCAATGTTCTCCTTGAGCGCGCGGCTCGAAGCGTTGGTCCAGACGCCTCCCGAAGTGAGGTGAGCGCCGCTTTCCTGCGACTCGATCGGGTGGGTCGGGTTGAAGCCGTTGCCGAAGCTCGAGTCGAGATCGACGCCGAGGTAGCCCTGATTGTCGATGACGAGGCGCTCGATGTTGCCGGTCGCGAAGTAGAAGGCGGGATTCGGCCCGGTCGCCAGGGCATCGGGGCGCACGTTGATGAAGCCCGAGGAGCGCCCGAAGCTCGCTCCGGAGTAGCCGAAGTTGAAGGCCGGTCCGGTGATCGGATTGGGTCCCATGCCTCCGAAGAGATCGTCCGTCGCGGTCCCAGAGATGTGGAACATGCTCAGCGGCTCGTCGGTGCGGACGCCGACGTTGTTGTTGAAAACGGTGAGCGTGTCCTGTGCTGCTGCGGCTCCTGCGCAGGCCAGGAGAAGCAGCGCCGTCGTCAGGCTGCTACGGAGCGCCGAAGCTCTGTCGATCGTCGTTCTGGTCATGGTCCCCTCGTACTTCAAAGCAAAAAATGCAGAGTTAGCTATGCAACCATATTTTCGGCGATTTGACCAGTGCCTGGCGCTGCGAAGTCGGCAGAGCTGAAAGCTCGCGGCGCGCGTAGACCGGTTGTGGGCAGCGTCTTTGCGCAGCCCGGCCCAGGAGCCTGCCGATGAGCCACCGACGTCTTCACCTTCTGACCCTTGCAATCGTCGCTCTGGCGACACAGGCCTGTCTGCTGATCGACATCCGGCCCGTCGGTCGGCCCGGAGAAGTGAAAAAGGACGATCTGCCCAAGGTCCAGCGCTACGAGGGCGACCGCGTCTACAGTTTCCTCGGTCCGGACTCGATCCCGGCGATCGACGAGCCCGAGCTGGTGAGTGCCGAGGAAGCGGCTTTCATGGACGACGACGAGCAGGTCATCGGCGTCGTGCGCGACGGCGTCGCCAAGGCGTACTCCGTGTGGCACCTCGATCGACACGAGATCGTCAACGACTGGCTCGGTCGCGAGCCCGTCGCCGTTACCTGGTGACCGCTCGCGCATACGGCCGTCGTGTACGGCCGACCGGCACTCGAGGGCGAAGAGCCCACCACCTTCGGCGTCTCCGGAAAGCTCTGGCGCAGCTCTCTCGTGATGTACGACCGTCAGACGAGATCGCTCTGGAGCCAGGTCGACGGGACTGCGATGGCAGGCTCGTCCGCGGGGTCCGAGCTGGAGCTCTGGCCCTCGTCGCTGACCACCTGGAAAGAGTGGAAGGAGCGTTACCCGCAGACGCTCGTCCTGGTCAAACCCGCCCTCGAGGGGTCGGCCTACGACCGCTACCACAGCCGCGACTGGGTCGGTCTGCCCTGGTTCCGGAGTCGCGACGGCCGCCTGCCGGCGAAGACTCTCGTGCTCGGTGTCGAGTCTGGCAGCTCCTCGGCGGCGCCGGTGGCGATCGAGCTGGACCGGCTGCGGCGCGAGGAGGTCCTGCGTTTCGAGCACGCCGGCCGCCCGCTTCTCGCCGTCGCCGATCCCGGAGGGGAGAGCGCCCTGCTCTTTCGTCTCCCGGACGCGGTGGCCTCTGGAGCGCGCTGGTCGTTGACCTCGCGCGAGGGCACTCTGGTCCTTGCCGAAGAGAGTCGAGGCTGGGTCTGGGATTGGCGCAGCGGCTCGGCCCTGGACGAATCGGCGCCGGAACTCGACCTCTTGCCAGCGAGCCCGATCTACTGGGGAATCTGGTCACGGTTCCATCCGGCGACCGAACTGCTCGAGCCCTGATCCCCGGGAGTCAAAAGCCCGAACTCGAATGTCCGATGGGGCAGCTCGATGACGCTATAAGAGGGCAGGGGAGCAGACGCCGGAGTGGCTCGGTGCTGCGTCACCGACTCGAGGGGGGATCATGGTTCAGGTCACGACGACGGAGAGCCTCCGTCAACGCATCGGTTCGGCGATCGGGGGATTGCTCTTCGCGCCCATTCTCCTGCTCGTCGGTGCCGTGGTGCTGTTCGGCAACGAAGGGCGGGCGGTCCAACGAGCGAAGGCCCTCGAGGAGGGCCGCGCCGCGGTCGTCTCGGTGAAGGCGCTCGATGCGGCGAACGAGGGAAAGCTGGTGCACGTCGTGGGGCGCGCGACCACCACCGAGACGCTCGAAGACCCGCAGTTTCCCATCGCGGTGCAGGCGCTGGAGTTGGAGCGCACCGTCGAGATGTTCCAGTGGCGGGAGAAGTCCTCGACCAAGACCGAGACTAAGGTCGGTGGGGGTCAGAAGAAGGTGACGACCTATACCTACGAACAGGACTGGTCGACGCAGCTGATCGACTCCTCGAGGTTTCAGGAGTCGAGCGGGCACCAGAACCCGACCCGCTTTCCCTTCGATTCGGAGAGTCTTCGCGCCCGCAAAGTGACGCTCGACGAGTTCGCACTCAGCGACGGCCTGATCAGCAAGATCGGCGGCGCGACTCCGGTGCCCGTGCCGGGCGGCTTTCCGCCCCGAGTCGGCAGCGTGCCGGCGACGGTGCAGGGCAACGCCATACACCTCGGGTCGGATCCGGATCGCCCGACCGTCGGCGATGTGCGTCTGCGGTGGTCTGCCATTCTTCCCGGAGAGATCAGTGTGGTCGGAGGACAGGCCGGCGACCTTCTCAGCCCGTATTCGACGTCGAACGGTGGCGTGCTCGCGCTGGTGCAGCGCGGCACCGTCGGCGCCGACGCGATGTTCGACACGGCGGTTGCCAGCAACCGCGTCCTGACGTGGGCTCTTCGCTTTCTCGGCTTCGTCGTCTGCTTTGCTGCCGTGCGCACGGTCTTTTATCCGATCCGCGTCTTTGCCGACGTCGTTCCGTTCTTCGGGCGCCTCGCCGGAGTCGGCGTGTTCGCCGTCTCGTTCTTGCTGGCAGCGATCGTCTCGTTGACCACCATCGCGGTGGCCTGGGTTTTCTTCAGGCCTCTGTTGGGCGGTTTGCTGATGGCTGGTATCGGCGGTCTGACGTTCCTTCTCATCCGACAGTTGCGCTCCGCGCGCCAGCCAGAAGCCGTCGAGCTGCCGCCGGTTCCCGTACCGCAATCGGGGGCCTGAGGCCCTGACCGCCTCAGGCCTCGGCCAGTGGGCGCGTCCGCGTCGAGCTCAGTGCTTTGGTTTCGACCCAGTCCGTGAGGCTTTCGAGGTGATGCCGTGTCTCGCAGTGTCTGATGTCGCTCAGCGCTTGGCGAGCTCGCCGGAGTCTCTGCCTCAAGTCTCGAAGGCAGTGTCTTTGTACTTCGTCGTCGAGCAGTGCCTCGGAGAGTCGGCGCGCGTCGGCCCCGCTCTGCCCGATTCGTTCACGCAGCTCCGGCCGGCGCTCGAGAGCGACGATCAGAGGGTAGCTGGGGCGCCCGTTGGCCAGATCCTGACGACAGTCCTTGCCCGTTCGGAGACTGCTTGCAACGAGATCCAAGGTGTCGTCGGCCATCTGAAAAGCGAGCCCCAGCTCTTCGGCGAAGCGACCGAGGCTCTCGCAGGTTGACGGCGACACCTGGGCGACGCGCGCTCCCCACTGGAGCGCCCAACGAAAGAGCTGGACGGTCTTGCCCTCCGCGATGGCGAAGTACCGCGAGCGGGAGACCTCCTCGGCCGTGCAGTCGAGTTGCAGACCCTCGGCCGTGATCATGCCCTGAATGGCGGCCATGAGATCCTCCAGAGCCCCCTCCGCGCCGCTCGCCGCAACCCGCTGAAGGCCCTGGAGCAGCAGGCGGTCGCCCGATAGAACGGCTCCTCCTTCGCCGACGACGGCTCTGGCGGAAGGGCGTCCGCGTCGCAGCAGTGCCCCGTCGAGAATGTCGTCGTGTAGCAGGGTCGCCGAGTGCACGAGCTCCACGGCGACCGCCAGATCGAGCGCCCGTGCGTCGAATCCTGTCCCGAGACGCGAGGCGAGAATCACACAGGCGGGCCGTAGTCTCTTGCCGCCGGCAGCCAGTAGACCTCGAGCTTCGCGGTCGATCGATGTTTCCGGAAGCCCCAGCCGATCGATCTCTTCACCGACGGCTGCGAGCTCATGTGCCAGAGATCGGCGCAGCGCTTCGAAGTCGAAGGTTGACTCCGAGAGGGTCGGAGCGAGCTCCAGCGGAACGTGATTCAGCATGGCAGGGTCTCCAGAGGGGTGGCGGCATCGTCCGACGGCTCACAGAGCCAGCAGACGATCATGTGAGGAACGGTCAAGGCGCTCAGGCCGATGAAGAGCGGACGGGCGATCGCGGCGTCGACCGACAGGCCTCGGCTCCAGAAGGCGACTCCGGAGGCCGCGGCGAACAGCGCCGTGACGATCGTCAGCGGTAGCCCACTGCGTATGGCGGCCGGCAGCGCTCGAGAGGCGTCTGGAGAGCCCAGCTGTCGCGCAACCTGCAGGAGGTGCTTCGAAGAATGATCGAGGCAGAAGTAGATGGCAAAGGCGATCAGTGGTGGCGCGACGACGAAGAGGGTCGATCGAAGGAAGAGCAGGGCCAGCGCCGCCCCAGCCCGGCGCCCGCCGGAGCCGGGCAAGGAGAGATCTCGGCAGCGCGAAACGGCCGCGGCGAGGGCCGCCGAGCCGACCGGTACCAGCCCAAAGGCACCGGCCAGCCCAACTGCCTCCGGAGCCAGAGCCTGCTGTGCGGGCAAGAGCAGGTTGAAGGCGGCCGTCACCTCCTCACTCCAGAAGGCGCAGGGGAAGACGATCGGCGTCGAGCCGGCGACCAGCCGTTCGGCGTGCCGCGGAGCCGACTCCCGGGTTTCGTCACCCAAGGCGAAGTGAAGGATCGACAGCAGCAGAAAGGAGACGAGAGCAGCCTTCGGCAGAGCCCACCAGAGAACGAGGACCAGACCGACGGCGAGCAGATAGAGCACGAGAAACGGGGCGATCCAACGTCGACCCCATGCCGCCTCGGCGCGCTCCCGGGCGACGAGCGGATCGAGGGCGCCGTGCGGCAGCCCGAAGAGCACCACCAGCGGTGCGAGCCAGAGGAGCTGAGCTCGAAGGCCGACATCGGTCCAGCCCGAGAGCCCTGCGACGATGCCCACCAGGCAGGCCACGATCGTCAGCCGACCCTGTGTCCTGTGGACGCGGTCCCAGGCGGTCACGCTGCGCCCTCGCGGGGTTGTCTCGTCGACGCCGGTCGCGGCTGCCTTTCGAGCAGGGCCTTCAGCATGGGACTCTTGGGCATGGAGTACACGACCCTGAGATCGTCGAGAAGCGAGCCGGTGTCGCTGAGGAACCGAGCCGCCGCGTCGGACCCAGCTCCTGCGAACGGAGCCAGGAAGAGGTCGGGCGCGCCGTGGGGCTGCCGCTCGAGGGCGCGGAGGAAGACGCGGTCGAGGAACTGCGCGCGTCGTCGCGTGCCGTCGACGGCTCGAGCCGGCCTGCCCGCTTCGAGATCGCGGACAATCGCGGCGCAGCAGAGCTGCGTGGCGAGAAAGGCGTATCCGGTCGACGGCCTCGCCCAGCCGCCGCCGAGTCCGATGGGCACTACTCGGCTCGCACCCTTGTGCTTCCGCGACGCGTGCATCGGAATGGCGCCTGCTTCGGTGCGAAGCGTCGAAGGTTCGAAGAGCCCGAAGCGGTTCCTCAGGTAGCTTTCGACCTCGGACCGGAGGGCCTCGCTGCCGCGAGGTGTCGAGGTGATCCAAGTCGACTCGACGAGGGCTCGCTGCGAGTCGAAGGGCAGAACGTAGAAGAAGTGCACGCCCTCGTTGCCAGCCGAGACGAAGTCCATGAGGGTCACGGTGGCGGGATCGAACGTGGGTCGCGTCGCCAGCACCTCCATGCCGTAGAACTGTTGGACCAGACCACGGCCGAACCACCGCGACACCGACGAAGGACGACTGTCGAAGACGACGTCGGCAGCGAATTCGCCTGCGGTCGTGACGACTCGGGCCGACTCCGGGCGGTCTTCGATCGAAAGCACGCTCTCGCCGAATCGCAGCTCTGCCCTTCCGGCGTGGTGCAGGCGCTCGAGCGCTTGACGGTAGAAGTCGCGAGAGGCGACGTGCACGTAGTCGTGGCGGGCGGTAGAGCACTTCAAGTGCTGCGCACCGCTGCGCAGCTCCCAAGACGACCATCTCCTGCTCACGGCGCTCTCGAAGGGATGCCGGGTGACGTCCCAGAAGCACCACGTGCGGTCGTCGCCGAACGTCTCTCGCCGGTCGAAGAGCACGATGTCGACCGGTGCGGCCGATTCGGCGAGCTGGACGGCGAGACTCAGCCCGCTGAGCCCCGCCCCCACGATCGCAACGCGTCGCGGCGCCACGTCAGGCCACCCTGGGCAGCCCGTCGCCGGCGCTGAAGAGCGAGGGCCGGAAGTTCTTTGCCAGCGAACGCATCTTCGGGTCGCAGAGTGCCGCCATCTCGGAGCTCAGCACGATGCGCGCCTTCTTGTCCCTCGGCAAACGGACTCGCTCCTGCCAGTAACCGGAGCCGCGTTCCAGCATCTCCCGTCCCAGCTGCTCGTAGCAGCGGCTGCCGGCCAGGACGGCTCCGCGCTCGCGCCACGGCAGAAAGGCCATCCCCTGATCCGCGCTGCGGTAGAAGCGGGAGGCCGTGTGCAGAAGCGTCGTGCATGCGGCGTGAAGGTCGGTGGCCTCGATGCCTTCGGGGTCTTCGAGGGCCAGCTGCAGTACTTCGGGATCGATCAACGCAGTCGGCATGTAGATGCGGTCGTCGTCGAAGTCTTCGCCGATGTCGCGAGCGATGTTGGTCAGCTGCATGGCGATGCCCAGATCGACCGCGTAGGCGCGCCCGCGCGGGTCTCGTACGTCCATCAGGTCACACATCATGAGTCCGACAGTCCCCGCCACCCGGTAGCAGTAGCTCTCGAGCGAGGCCAACGAATCGAAGCGAACCTGTCGTTGGTCGCTGAGCGTGCCGTCGATGAGATCGCGTGCCGCCGTCAGGTCGATCGAGCACTCTTCTGCGAGATCGAGGAAGCTCTGCACTTCGGGTACGTCGCTGCGGCCCTCCTCGAGCTGAGCAGACAGCTCTTGCAGGCGGGCCACGCGCTCATCCGGAGAGCCGCTGTCGGCAGCATCGTCGACCAGACGACAGAACGAGTAGAGCGTATTCACCTTCGGACGAAGGTCGGCAGAGAAGAGCTTCGCCGCCAGGTCGAAGCTCTGCGACCGCGCCGCAAGGACGCGGCGCCCGGCACGAGGGAGGGGAGGGCGCTCCGAAGACGCCGAGTTGAAAGAAAGTGAGCTCGACGTCTGCACTTCGGGAACGAGTCGATCGAGCACCTTCGCGGATGTGACCACGCCGGGTAGACCCGCCCCGGGGTGGGTACCGGCACCAACGAGGTAGAGACCCCGGACGTCCTCCGACCGGTTGTGGAAGCGGAAGTACGCCGACTGCGTCAACACTGGCTGGAGCGAGAAACCTGCGCCGTGGTGGGAGAGGAGTTCATCGCGGAAGTGTGTCGGAGTAACCCAGAAGTCCTCGCAGATCGAGGAGCCGAGACCGGGGCAGACGGTCTTGTCGAGCCGCTCCACCACGCGGTCGCGGAGTCGAGCGCCTTCGACCTTCCAATCGTGCTCCGTCTGCAGATTGGGCACCGGCACCAAGGCGTACATCGAGTCGCAGCCGTCGGGCGCCAGGGTGGAATCGGTGCGCGTCGGCCGGTGGAGGTAAAGACTGAAGTCGTCGGTGATGCGGCCGCGATCGAAGATGTCCTGGATCAGGCCGCGATAGCGAGGCCCGAGGAGAATCTCGTGGTGTTCGACGTTGTCGTACTGCTGCCGCGTACCGAAGTAGAGAACGTAGAGGCCCATCGAATACTTGAGCCGCTCCAACCGACGGTTGGTCCACTTGCTCCTCTTCTCGGGAGCGATGAGGTTGCGGTAGACGGCCGGTGCGTCAGCGTTGGCGACGACGACGTCGGCCGGGAGGTACTCGCCGCCGGCGAGGCGCACGCCGCAGGCACGACCGTCCCGCACGTCAATTTCCTCGACGGTTTCACCAAGGCTCAGCGTGATTCCCTGGCGCTGCATGAGGCCGCACAGCGCGTCGACGAGCGCCCCTGTGCCGCCCATGGCGAAGAGCACGCCGCCCTGACGCTCGAGGTAATGGATCAGGGAGTAGATCGAAGTGGTGGAGAAGGGGTTGCCGCCGACGAGCAAGGGGTGGAAGCTGAACGCCTGGCGGATGTTCTCGTCCTTGAAGAAGCGGGACGTGCGCTTGTAGACGCTCTCGTGGCTGCGTAGGCGAACCATCTTGGGGATGAGAGAGAGCATGGTGCCAATGGAGTGGAACGGTTGGTCGCCCAACTCTTCGAAACCGACGCGGTAGATGTCGCCGGTCTCGTCGATGAAGCGACGGTAGTTCTGGGCATCTTCGGGACTGAAGCTGGCAATCTCGTCGACGGTGTCCTCGAGCGAATCGTGGAAGTCGAACGAGCGGCCGTCGTCGAAGCGAACGCGATACCAGGGGTCGAGCTTCTTCAGCTCGACGGAGTCGTCCATGCGCTCGCCGAACAGATCGAAGAGCTCTTCGAAGAGGAACGGTGCGGTGATGATCGTCGGACCAGCGTCGAAGACGAAGCCGTTCCGCTGGTACGCGGTGGCGCGCCCGCCGGCCTGCTCGAGTCGGTCGAGCACCGTGACGTCGTAGCCCTTGTTGCGTAGGCGCAAGGAGGCGGCGAGTCCGCCGAAGCCTGCACCGATGACGATGGCTTTGTTCCCCATGCGAGTCTCCGAGAAGAAGTCTGTGAACGGCTGCGAAGGTCACGGCGGCGATCCGCCGCGACCTTGCTTCTACCTTCAGGCCGTAACGGCGGCCGGAGCTTCCTGCCAGCCGTCGGCTTCGGTCTTCGCTCGAGCCAGCTGGTAGATCACGATGCCGTAAAGGGCCTTCGAGGTCAGGTCGGCGATGCTGTAGCCCACCTGGATGGCGACCTCGGCGGTGGCTCCGCTCAGGCCGATCATCGGAGCGAGGAACGCGACCGGGTAAACCCACCAGGACGCGATCAGCACGGTGCGAGCGCGGCCCAGGAGACTGCGAACGTCGCCCGTCTGATCTTCAACTGCACGTCCCAGCTCGTTGAAGAGAACGTAGAGGATGTACAGGAACGGGATCATGGCGGCGACCCACCAGAACCAGCGAGTGCCGGCCTCGGAGGAGATCTCTCCCGGATAGCCGAAGCCCAGCATCAGCACCGATGCGATCGTGAGGCGCGTGAGGAGCGAGCTCGACTTCGCTCGGCTCAGGCCGAGGACGGCGACGAGCTCGACGAGAAGCAGCGGAACGGTGATGAGCCAATCGGCGTAGCGGTACGCTTCGTTGAAGGCAACGCCGCTGGAGACGTAGGCGCCGTCCGCAAACGTGAAGGCTTCCTTCCAGCTTTCGAACATGCGGTAGTAGTGGTAGCCGGCGATGCCGACCACGACTGAGGAGACCAGCAGTGCCGGTCGGTACTTGGGTGCGACCTGGGTACGCGCACCAAAGAAGAAGAGTCCTGCGGCGAACATGGCCGCAATGGTCAACGACAAGACGTTGAAGACGAGATCGTACTGAAGGACGCTGAGGGTCGTGTCCACGTAAACCTCCGAGACGTGGCTCGTGCCACGGGTCAGTGAATGTCGGCGAGCTGCTCGCCCGCCCGGAATACTCTGCTATACGTGAACAAGACCTATACAGATGAGATCTGTACAAATTTGTGGCTGATTGAAACTATTATGGCTACAGGTCGTTGTTAGGATCAGAGCATGAGCGAAGACTCAACAGAAGCAGTACAGAAGTTCAACATCGGCATGGTGAGTCGCCTTTCGGGACTCCGCATCGAGCGCATTCGTGCCTGGGAGCGCCGTCACGCCGTTGTTGCGCCTCAGCGCGGCGAAGGCGGACATCGCCTGTACACGGCGGCCGACGTCGATCGCCTTCGGCTCTTACGCGCGCTGACGGACGACGGCTACTCGATCGGAGCGATCGCCGGTTGGACAATGGATCAGCTTCGTGGCGCCGTCGGCGAAAAGAGCTCGCACGAGACCGCGCGTCAATCGGAATTCGTGACTCGTAGCCTCGAAGCGATTCGGTCGCTCAACGGTGATCGGCTTCGTCAAGAGCTTACGCGGGCGGTTCAGGATCTCGGGCCATCCCGCGCGGTACGAGAGACGATCGAGCCACTTCTTGTGCGACTCGGGGAAGGTTGGCGTGACGGCAGTCTCAGGCCGATGCACGAGCATCTTGCGACCGCGACCCTCCGCTCCATGCCGACTCTGCTCGGGGGCAATCAGAGGCTCCCATCGCGCGCGCCCCGGATGCTCACTGCGACGCCCACGGGGCAGCATCACGAACTGGGTGCAGCGATCGTCTCGGCAGCCGCGCGTTGGTCCGGCTGGCGTGTGACGCATCTGGGCCCCGATTTGCCAGCTTCGGATCTCGCCCACGCCCGCGAAGTCAGCTCGGCTGCCGCGCTCGCCTTGAGCATCACCTATCCATTGGACGATCCGGATCTTTGTGCAGACCTGTTGCTCCTGCGCGACCTCGTCGGCGATCGATTTCCGATCCTCGTCGGCGGACGCGCAGCGCAGCACTACGCCCAGCAGCTTCCCGATGGCACGGTCACCCTGGTGTCCGATCTCGACGAGCTGCAACGGGTCTTGGACGACCTGCGGATGGAGGCGACTCCGGACGCCTGACGGACGAGCCCGAACGAACTGCGGATGAAACGGTGCTCTTCGCCGGCGGACGTGACCGGCTAGGCCGTCTGCAGCGCTGGGCGCGTCGCTTCCAGAAACTCGATCGGTGCGTCGGTTCGCCCGAACAGCGCCAGGTCGGCCAGGGTCTCGCCGAGGACCGAAGTGAACTTGAAGCCGTGTCCGGACAGCCCCGTGGCGAAGGAGATCGGTGCCCCTGTCGGTTCCTTGCCGACGACGAAGTGGGCGTCCGAGGACATGGTGTACATGCAGACGGCATGGTGCCGATAATCCCGCCTCACGCCGGGGATGTGTCGCTCCAGAAAGCCCGTGACTCTGCGTTCTTCGTCGGAGTCGACCGTCTGGTCGAGGGTGAGAGGGTCGTCGACGGGATGCCCCTCGCCGTGCTGAGCAACCTTCAGCCCGTGAGGCTCGAGGTGCGGAAAGCCGTAGAACTCTCCGTTCTCCGTCTGAAAGAAGAAGCAGGGAAAGCCGCTGTCCTCGGAGTGAGTCGCGGGTGCCGCGTCGAACCAGAAGAGTGGCTGGCGCTGCACGCGCAGCTCGATGCCCAGCGCCTGCACCAGTGACGGTGCCCAGGCGCCGACCGTGAGCACGAGGTGGCCAGTCGAGATCTCGCGACGGTTGGTGCGTACGAGAACTCCGTCCCCCTCCGGCTGCCAGTCCAGGACGTGCTCGCCGATTTCGATCTCCGCTCCTGCGCGCTGCGCTTCCTGCGCATGAGCCCGCACGCACTCCTCGACTTCGAGGTAGCCGCCGGTCGGCTCGAAGAGCGCGGCGCTGTCTTCGCTGAACCGAAAGGCGGGGTAGCGCCGCGCCGCTTCTTCGAGAGGGATGTCTTCGACTTCGAGACCGTGCTCGCTTGCGCTCTCGAGTACGCCGCGAACGATCTCTCCTTCGCGGGGGCCAACCTGCAGGATGCCCGTGCGGTGAAAGAGGTTCTTTCCGGTGGCGCTCTCGAGCTCGTCCCAGAGCTCGTAGGCACGCCGAAGGAGCGGCACGTAGTCCGGATGCTCGAAGTACGTGAGTCGGATGATCCGGGTCTCGCCGTGTGAGCTGCCGCGATCGTGACCGGGAGCGAAGCGGTCGAGACCGAGGACGCGCGCGCCGCGTCGAGCTAGGTGATGCAGGGCGGAGCTGCCGACGCCGCCGACGCCGGCGACGAGAACGTCGTAGTGAGTCATGACTGGAGGCCCCCCGGAGGCGGTGCGAGATTGTGAGGCGCCGATACGGGCCGGCGACGGGTCGATGCTAACCGCTCGCCCCGAGGGCCTCAGCCGCCACCCGTCGCCGTCGCGAGCGAGTCTTTTTCGCTCAGCGAAGGCTCCCGAACGCGCTTCCCTGCGGGGGCTTTCCCGCCGCGAGGTGTCTCGGCGATGACGTAGGCGGTGGGCACGAGAATCAGCGTGATCAGCGTCGCGAAGACGATGCCGAAGCCCAGCGAGATGGCGATGGGCACGAGAGGAAAGACCGTGGGATTGCGGTTGAACATCAACGGCAGCAGACCCACGAGGGTGGTCACCGACGTCAGCATGATCGGTCGGAACCGCTCCCGTCCGGCCGACTTCACGGCGGCCAGGAGGTCCATTCCTTCCCGTCTCTTGCGGTTGATGAAATCGACGAGCACCAGGCTGTCGTTGACGACGACTCCGGAGAGGGCGACGATGCCGAGCGCCGAGAAGAAGATCAGGTCCCAGCCCATGATCATGTGCCCGATGGTCGCTCCGATCGCTCCGAAGGGGATCGCGCTCATGATCACGAGCGGCTGTTTGTAGGAGCGCAGTGGAATCGCGAGCACGCCGTAGATCGCGACCAGCGCCAGGCCGAAGCCCTGGATCAGGCCGCTGATCGACCGAGCTCGCTCGCGCTGTTCACCGTCGAGCTCGTAGGTGACTCCCGGATGAGCCTGGAGGATGCCGGGCATGCCCTTCTCTTGAAAGCTGGCGAGCACCTCCTCAGGAGTGACCAGAGAACGGTCGACGTCGGCCCAGACGTTGATGACGCGCTTGCGGTCGACGCGCTGAATGGAGGCGTAGCCGTGCCCGAGCTCCGCCCGCGCGACCGTGGCGAACGGTACCTCGGTCCCGTCGGCGGTACGGATCCGAAGGTTCTCCAGGTCTCCGATCGAGCGGCGCTGCTCTCGCGGATAGCGCACCATGACCTTGATGTCGTGACTGCCGCGCTGGACCCGCTGCACCTCGGCGCCGTAGAAGGCCTCACGCACCTGGCGGGCGAGATCGTTCTGCGTGATGCCGAGGAGTTTCGCTTCGGGCAGCACCGAGAGTTTGATTTCTCGCTTGCCGGCCCTGAACGAGTCGCTGACGTCGAACACGCCGTCGTACCCGGCCAGCTCCTGCCGGACCTCGAAGGCGGCGCTGCGCAGCTGATCGATGTCGCGACCGGAGAGCTGGAGGCCGATCGCCTCGCCCGCGCCGAAGGACGCGGCCGCGAATTTGAGCTCGACGGCTTCCGGAACGGAGCCGGCCAGCTCGCGCCACCGCGCGACGAGCTCGAGGGTGCTGATCTCTCGCTCGGTCTCGGGAGAGAGGGCGAGGACCACTTCGCCGACGTGAGAGCGCGCCGGCTGGACGTCGTTGGCCGACGGTCCACCGTCACCGCCGGTCCGTCCGACCGCGGTCTGCAGCGAGCGAATGACGGAGCCGGTTCCGGAGCCGGCCTCCGTCTCCTCGCGCAGCTCGTTGGCGGCGGCTTCGATGCGCCGCACGATCCTCTCGGTCTCACCGACCGGTGTTCCAAAGGGCATCGTCAGACTCGCCTCGATCTGGTCGCGGGCGATCGCGGGGAAGAACTGAAAGACCACCCGTCCGCTGGCGACGACGCCGAAGGCGAGGATCAGCGCGGACAGGGCCAGAGCGACCGTCAGGTAGCGCCAGTCCAGAGCCCGCTCGAGGAGCGGTTCGTAGATCCGCTCGGCGAGTCGCTCGAGTGCCTGCACGGGCTTGTCGCGAAGCCTCTGGCCGGGCGGTTTGGCCGGGCCACGGGTCAGCGCCTGCTGCGCTTTCTGGGCGAGGCGGCGTCGATGGCTGTGGTCGAGATGGCTCGGCAGTATGAGCTGGGATTCGACGATCGAGAAGAAGAGCGCGATGACAACCGTCCAGGCGAGGGCACCGAAGAAGCCGCCCATCGAGCCCGGGATGACGAGCAGGGGCACGAAGGCGATCACCGTCGTCAGGACGCCGAAGATCACCGGGATCGCGACCTCCTGCGCCCCGGAGATCGCCGCATCCGTCGGATCTCCTCCGCGCTGCTGGTGTGTATAGACCCTCTCCGCGATGACGATGCCGTCGTCGACGAGGATGCCGAGGACGAGGATGAAGCCGATCAGCGACAGCGAATTGATCGTCAGTCCGAGGATCGGGAAGAAGACCAGCGTGCCGAAGACGGCGACCGGGATCCCGATCGCCACCCAGATCGCGAGGCGGAACTGGAGGAAGAGCGTCAGCAGCAGGAGCACCAGGGCAAGCCCGCCGATGGCCGAGCCGAGCGTCGTCGAGAGACGCTGGGAGAGATCGAGTGAACGATCTCCCCAGACCGCCAGGTCGATGCCTTCTGGCAGGAGCGGCCGCCTGTCCGCGACGTACTGCTTGACGTCGGCGGCGATCCCCAGAATGTCCTCCTCGCCGACCTGCGAGACCTTCAGCATGACCGCGGGCTTGCCGTTGAAGCTGGCGCTCATCTGGCCGTCTTCGAAGCCGTCGATCACGGTACCGAGATCGGCGATCCGGATCTGGGTGCCGTCGGCCCGGGTCAGCACGACGACGTCTTCGAATTCACGGCCGTAGTAGGCCTGCCCCATGGAGCGCAGCAGGATCTCGCCGCCCTCGGTCTTGAGGGTACCGCCCGGCATGTCGAGCGACGAGCGTCGCACCGCGTCCGCCACCTGCTGGAGCGTCAAGCCGTAGCGGCGCAGCTGATCCTCGGAGACCTCGATCGAGATCTCGTAAGGGCGCGCGAAGTCGATTCCGACCTGCGAGATGCCAGGAATCTCGACGATCTCGTCGCGCAGCGTGTAGGCGATCTCTTTGAGATCGACTTCGGAGACGTCACCGGTGACGGCGACGGAGAGCACCTCTTGTTGGATTGCGAGCAGCGAGACCTGCGGCTTCTCCGTCTCTTCCGGGAAGGTGTCGATCGCACCGATGCGACTTTCGATCTCTCCCAGAGCCCAGATGCGATCGGTACCCGACACCAGCTCGAGATAGACCCGGCACATGCCTTCCGACGCGGTGGCGTTCATGCGGTCGATGCCGACCGTTCCGTCGAGCGCCTCTTCGATGCGCAGGCAGACACCGCGCTCGACTTCTTCCGGTGCCGCACCGAGGTACGGCACCACGACCTGCACCATGTCGATGTCGATGCTGGGGAACTCTTCCTGCCGGATCGTGGGCGTCAGCAGGATGCCGGTGATCAGCAGCACCATCATCAGCAGGTTGGCTGCGATCGGATTGTGGATGAACCATGCGATCAGGCGCTTCACGGCAGGGTAGCTCCCGTGAGCGAGGCGGGTGTCGCGCTCTCCGTCGCTTCGTCGCCGTAGGTCTGGACACGGGCTCCCTCGACGAAGTTCGCGGGCGCCACAGCGCAGATGCGGTCGCCGCTCGCCAGTCCGGAGACGACGATCACGCGGTCACGTTCGGTCCTCAGAACCTCGACGACGCGACGCCGGAGCCGGTCTTCTTCATCGATCAGCGTTACCGCCTGCTCGCCGTCGAGCGCGGCTCGCGGAAGGACGAAGACGTCCTGCGCGACCTGCGCTTCGATCTCGGCCTGCACGAAGAGCCCCACGGGCAGAGGAATCTGATCGCCCTCCGGACGCCGGGGATTCTCGACGCGCGCGATGACGTGCACCATGCGGCTCTGGGTGTCGATCTCGCCTTCCGTGCGGACGACGCGCGCGGGCCAACTGCGAGACTTGCCGGCGAAGCGCGTGTGCAGGCGCACCGACGGCAGCTGTTCGTTGGGCTCGTCCCACAGCGGGATCTCGAGAAAGGCGAGCTCGTCGTCGGCGATCGGGAGCCGCACTTCCAGATAGTCCGTCGCGTAGAGGGTGGCGATCGGTGCGCCGACGGTGACGAACTGGCCGACGTCGACGGTCTCGCTGCGGACGCGGCCCCGGAACGGAGCACGGATCTCGGTGCGCTCGCTGTCCCGCCTCGCTTCTTCGAGAGCGGCTTGGGCGTCGCGCACGTTGGCCTCGGTGACGCTGACCTGGCGCTGTGCGTCGTCGACCATGTTGACGCTCGCGATCTCCTCCGAAGCGAGGCGCTCCTGGCGTCGGAGCATGGCATGGGCGTACTCCAGCTCGCCCCGCGCTCGACTGACCGAGGCTTCGGCGCGATCGACCGCGGTGCGGTAGCGCGCCGGGTCGATCCGGACGAGGAGCTC
>JBCCLJ010000075.1:0-28185 GCA_039026915.1 Acidobacteriota bacterium | reverse complement strand
CTACGTGGTCGCCTCCCACCGAAACAACGCCACCGGAATCGACGCAGCACCGGAACTCTACCCGGACTTGCCCTGCGCGATCCGGTGTGACAAGACGAGAGGAGAGCTCTTTGTCTTGGATCCCGGCGACAGCGAGGTTCTAGACTTCGCACTCGAGACCGAAGCGATCCTCGAGGTAGGAGTCTTCTCCGATGAGGATGGTTCGGCCCGCCGTTCCCCGCTGAGCATCTTCGATGCGAACGGAGGTCGAGTGGGCTACGGGCAAGCCTGGGCCATCTTCCCAAGCTTCCGCTCGAGCTACTCTCTCCCGCCGGGCAACTATCTGGTGCGGACCGAGATCACCGACCTAAGGATGCTCAACGAGGTCTTCGACGATGTCACCTGTGCCGGTACGCTCTCTCTGGCGCAGCCGTGCGACCCCCTCCTCGGTACTCCTGTTTCCCTCAGCGAGGGCAACACCACCTCGATCGACATCGACGTCGCCGAAGTGCCGCCGGGAAGCCTGGGAGACCTCGTCGTGACGGTCCTGGATGCGGACGGAAACCCAACCAGCAGTCCGCAGGACCCGCAGGTGCGTGTCTTCGACCTCAACGGGCAGCGGGTGCGTTGGCAGGACCTCTCCGGCGGCGCGACCAGCGTCACGATCCCCCTGCCGGCAGGCCTTTACTACGTCGCCGCCTGGCCGAGGCGACCGTACGACGGCGTCGTCTACCCGTCGCGGGTGTGCAGCACCGACTCAAAGTGCACTCTGACGACAGCGGATCCCGTTCGCGTCCGCGCGGGGCGCCAGACCGAAATCGAGATCCGCGTTCGGGACGCGGCCTTGTTCGTCGATGGGTTCGAGAAGCTGCTGACGGAGTGGACGTTGAGGGCGCCGGAGTAGGTCGGGAAGGGACGTCGGACATCCGTCAAGCGATGGCTGTCGGTCATTCGTCATCGAGGCGACCTCCGACATAGATCTCTTCGAACTTCGCCGCCGACACCGCCTAGCGATCCTCTTCATCGGCTTCGTCGTAGACGAGGAGGGATTACTCCAGATCCATCGCCGGGTTCTCCCCAAAGAAGTTGTACGGCCTCACCGCGACTTCGTGCCAACCCATGTTGTACACCGGCCAGTCCTCCGCCGACGGCACGTGATGGAAGCCCATCGTGTACCAAAGCACCAGGTCCTCTCCGTTGATCGAGCGGCCCGCCTCGACCCAGGCGGGTAGGCCTTCGCCGGGCTCGGATTGGTTGGGTTGTTCGCCGGCGGCGTACCTTTCGTTCTTGGCGTACGGCGTGACCCAGAGATGCTTCGTTGCGAAGAGGGCTCGCTGGAGAGCCGGGTCGCTTTCGTCGACGAGGGGGAGGGCGTTGCCTCCCGGGACGAGGGCGTAGCTGGTGGCGTAGCCGAGGGAGTTCTTCTTGCCGGTGCTCTCCACGCGAAAGAGCGCCGGGGTTTCGTAGCTGAACCTGTACTGGGCTTCGGTCTCCGTTTGGGCAACCTCGCGGTGAGTGCGCCAGATGGAGCGACGCGGGCCGGACGGGTGTTGAGACTCTGCGACGAGGCGATCGCGGACGAGGCGGTTGGCGGTGCCGTCGACGTCCATGTCCAACCTCAGCGAGAAGAAGTGATCGTGGTTGATGCCGGCGCGGCCTGGCGCAATGAGCGGACCGTAGGCGGTGTCGGCGGCGATCGTTTCGGACGAGAGGTCCTGGGAGGGTACGCCTTTGACTGCGTCGAGACCCGTGGCTCCCGCGCGGAAGGTGACCCTTCCCTTCGCGTCGAAGACCCAATCGAACGCGTAGTCATAGTTGCCGACCGTGGCGATCGTCCTGGCGATGAGCTGGACGTCGGCTCTCGAGTCGACCGTCGGAGTGGAATCCTTGTGACGCCAGGTGGGCTCACCCGTCGCTCTCTCGAAGATGCAGATCGCGTTGTCGAGCACCATCGCTGAGCCGTCCGGCGCGGCCAGCACCGGCGACAGGTACTCGGCCTCGGCAGGGCAGTCGGCGCCTTTCACCAGCGGGTTCGACATGACGCCGAGACCGTACTCGCCCTGGTCCATGTAGTTGCGGAAGTACCACCCCTCCGTCGGATCCTGATAGGGCACGAAGAGCTCCGAGAGGTGGCCCTGGTAGAGCACGCTGCGCTGCTCTCCCCCGTCGCGGTAGCTCACCTGCGAGAGCACGAGGCCGTCGCGGTGATCGAAGCGCAGGTGGAAGCGCCAGTTCTCCCAGTTCACGAAAGAACCGTCGAGCGTGAAGTTGTGGCCCTCGGGCGAGTTGATGACGACGGGCTTGCGCTTCCTTGGCTTCGCTTCGGACGTCGCGGCCAGGCGGAACGTGCCGGGCGGGACCGGGACCACGCCGAGGTCGACGACTTCGACGACGTCCATCGCATCCAGATCGACGACGGCGAAGAGGTTTTCGATGGGTGAAGCAAAGGCGTTGTCCGGGTTCTGGCTCATGTCGAAGCAGTCGACCTTGAGCACCCTGTTCTCGCGCTCCATCGCTTCGCCGAAGTTGCCGATGGTGCGCGGCGCGCAAAACAGCGCGCCGAAGTCGGTGACGCCGCGCTTGCCGAGGGCTTCCTGGAAACCGGCGTGCTCGGCGACCGCTGCGGTGACGCCGACAAACTCACCGAGCGAGACCGGCGGCTGGCCGACGTCGATCGTCTCGCGGCCCGTCGCCTCGCCGCTGCGCAGATCGACGTGGAGGCTGACCGTCTCTCCCTTACTGCGCAGGAGAGCACGGGCGTGGCGCGGGAGCGCCTTGCCGGGCGTCCAGGCGAGCACGTCCTTCTTGTCGGGCTCGATGAGGGAGACCGAGATGAGGTTGGAGCCTTCAGCAAGGAGGCCCTCGGCGGCGAGGGTCTTCTGCACCAGGGCGATCTCTTCAGCGGTGAGACCGTCGAGGGGGTGGGCGCCGTTGGCGAGTGCCGGAGTGATCGCGATGAGGGCGATGGCGAGAGTGAGGAGCAGACTGCGTGCTGATTGCGGCATGGCACGACCTCCTTGTGGGCCCGGAGTGGGGCGCGGCCTTTTGTTCGGACGGGGAGTGGGAGCATTGTATTGGGTTGGGGTACGGACCGTTCGTGGGGGCGTCGTTGGGAGTGGGTGACTGGGTCGCTGGGGCGCGGACTTGGGGAAATCGCCGCCCAGCGGGTGCGCAGCACCCGCAAGCCCGAAGGGGTCGCTTCGCTCCTGGGATGACGCACAGGGGTAGAGCCCACTCCCACAGCCAGAAATCAGCCACGGACACTTCCAGGGGGCCCCTCCACCACGCCTGAATCCACTCTCCTTTCAAATTCGAACGCTTGAATGAAACACCTGATTGAATCGGGCGTATAATCCTCAGACACGCACCTCGTGCGCCCCTCCTCTTCTTCTCCTTCCGGCCGTCTCCCGGCCCCTTCCACCCCTAGCCCGCCATGAGCCAAGAAACCAAAGATCGTCTGCTCGACGCTGCCGAGACGTTGTTCGTTCGACACGGCATCCAGGCGACTTCGCTGCGTTCGATTACCGGAGAGGCCGGGGCCAACCTGGCGGCGGTGAACTACCACTTTGGCTCGAAGGAAGGGCTGATTCGGGCCGTTCTGGAGCGGCGGCTGCAGCCGTTGAATGCCTATCGGCTCGAGCTGCTCGATGCGCTCGAGCGGCGCGCGGCTCAGGGCGGGCCGGAGCCGACGGTAGAGGAGATTCTCGATGCGCTCGTGCGGCCAGCGTTTCAGCTGTCGAGCGACAGCGGGCAGCGGCACCTCGCCGACTGGACGAACCTGCTGGCTCGGCTGCACTTCGAGCTCGACGAGTCCTTGATCGATCTTCTCGTCGACAGCTTCGGCGAGGCTCACGAGCGTTTCTTCGGCGCGATGTTGCGCGCTCTGCCCGAGCTCACGGAGAAGCAGCTTCTCTACCGCATGCACTTCACGATCGGCGCGATGGCGATGACGCTGGTGAACCAGCGGCTCATCGCGCGCATCTCGAAAGGTCTCATCAGCGCGACGGACGCGGAGAACGCGGCGCAGCGCCTCATCAACTTCCTTGCCCACGGCTTTCGCGCTCCGCGCTCGCAGGCCGAACAGGAGACCTCGACCCGGGTCTTCTCGCAGGAGCACTCGTAGATGTCTCGTCCCTTCTCTCTCGTTCTGGTCCTTCTTTTCGTGGGCTGCTCCGCCAACGTCGAGCCGCCCGAGCTTCTGCTCGAGACGCCCAAGGCCTTCGCGACAGCCGAGCCCACCGAAGCGTCACCGGTCGCCGACGCCTGGTGGGAAGAGTTCGGCAGCGCGGAGCTCGACGCGGTCGTCGAGGCGACGCTCGCCAACAATCCAAACCTCGCCGCGGCTGCCGCCAACTTCGAGAGTGCGCTCGCGCAGGCGCGGATCGACGCCGCGGCGCTCAAGCCGCAGGTCTCTCTCGGTACGGACGCTTCGCGGCGTCAGCAGAACTTCATCGGCTTTCCGATCCCAGGTGCCGAAGAGGGGCAGGTGCTGAGCACGACGGCGACCTTCTCCAATCTCTCGCTCAACGCCAGCTGGGAGGCGGATCTCTGGGGCCGGCTTCGCGCGCAGAAGCAGGCCGGGCTCGCCAGCGCTTTGGCCGCGGAGGCGGACCTCGCCGCGGCGCGACTCTCGCTTGCCGGGCAGGCCGCCAAGGCCTGGCTCGCCCTCGTCGAGGCGGAGCAGCAAGTGCTGCTCGCCGAGCAGACGCTCGATTCCCGGCAGAGCACCGAAGACCGCATCGACGCGCGTTACCGTCGCGGCCTGACGCAGCCGCTCGACCTGCGCCTGACCAAGGCGCAGACGGCGAGCGTGGAAGCGCAGCTGGCCCAGCGACGTCAGACGCTCGACGCGGCCCGACGTCAGCTCGAAGCGCTCACCGGCGTCTATCCGAACGGCGAGATCGAAGCGGGCGTCGAACTGCCCAGCCTGCCGCCGCGCCCCGCCGCCGGTGTGCCTGCCGACGTCGTCGCGCGTCGCCCGGACCTCCGCGCAGCCGAGAGTCGCGCTCTCGCCGCCTCGGCTCGCGTGCGCGCTGCCCAGCGAGCCCTCTACCCCACGCTTTCCCTCTCGGGCTCGACCGGCACGGCCGCGGGCAGCGACCTCGAAGACCTTCTGAACGGCGACTTCTCCGTCTGGTCGCTGGCAGCGAGCCTGCTGCAGCCGATCTTCCAGGGCGGCCGCCTGCGCGCCAACGTCTCTCTCGCCGAAGCCGGCCTCGAGTCTTCGGAGGCGACGTGGCTTCAGACGACGCTACAAGCCTTCGTCGAAGTGGAGACCGCGCTCGCCTCGGAGGGCTTCATCGCGAGCCAGGTCGACGCTCTAGCGGAGAGCAGCTCGCAGAACGAAGCGGCTCAGCGCCTTGCCCTCGGTCGCTACAACCGCGGTCTCGCCGACTTCCTCACCGTGCTCGACAGCCAGCGCTCGACCTTTCAGTCACAGAGCCAGCTGCTCACGGCGAAGCGCCAACAGCTCGCAGCACGCGTCGACCTGATCCTGGCTCTCGGCGGCGCGCCGACCGCCGAGCCCAACACTGAATCCTCCGAAGCCGACTCCTCCACCACTCCTTCCTCCGCCCACTGAAGACGTCTCACAAAGAACCTCTCGCCATGAAAAAAGTCCTCATCCCCGCCGCCATCCTCGTCTTGGGCGCTCTGCTCACCGCCGGCATCGTCAGCTCCCGGAAAGAGATCGACGTGCAGCCGCGCGAAGAGCCACTCACCCGCGTGCGCACGCTCACCGTGCAGAAGGGCGATGTCGAGCTCTCGGTCGAATCGCAGGGCACCGTCACTCCAGAGGTCGAGGCCGACCTCGTTGCCGAGATCTCGGGGCGCATCGACTGGGTCTCCGACAGCTTCGAAGACGGCGGCTACTTCCGTCAGGGCCAGCACCTCCTGCGCCTCGACCGTCGCGAGTACGAGCTGAACGTCGCCTCCGCCGAGGCGCAGCTGGCGCAGGCCCGGGTCGGTCTGGCGCGCGAGGAGGCCGAAGGCCAGATGGCGCGCGAAGAGTGGCAGGAGCTCGGCACCGGGGAAGCGAGCCCGCTGACCCTGCGCGAGCCGCAGCTCGCGGAAGCGCGCGCCCGGGTGATGGCCGCCGAAGCCACGCTCGCCAAGGCGCAGCTCGACCTCGAGCGCACGACGCTCAAGGCTCCATTCAGCGGACGCCTGCGGCGCAAGACCGTCGACCTCGGTGAGTTCGTCAATCGCGGCACGCCGCTGGCAACGCTCTACTCCGTCGCCGTGGCCGAGATCCGCCTGCCGATTCCCGACGCCGAGCTCGCCTACCTCGACATGCCGCTCGGCGCCACCGCCGGTCCCCGCGGTCCCGAGGTCGAGCTGACGGCCGACTTCGGTGGAGCCGAGCAGACCTGGAACGGCCGCATCGTGCGCACCGCCGGCGAGATCGACCCGAACTCGCGCATGGTGCCGCTCATCGCCCAGGTCGCCGACCCGTACTCCAGCGGCTCCGCTCCGCCTCTCTCCGTGGGCCTCTTCGTACAGGCCAGAATCCGAGGCAAGACGGCGGAAGGCGTCATCGAGATCCCGCGCGCCGCGCTGCGCGGAAGCGACAGCGTCATCGTCGTCGACGACGAGAATCGGCTCCGCACGCGCACCGTCGACGTGCTCCGCACCACCGAGACGACGGCCATTCTCCGCGGCGGCCTCGAAAGCGGCGAGCGTCTCTGCATGACCCAGCTCGACACCGTCACCGAAGGCCTGCGCGTCCAACCGCTCGACACCTCCGAATCTCTCGAAACACCGCCCGAGCCCATCGGCTAAACCCACACCTCTCCAAGGAAGAACAGACAATGCCCAAAGGTGTGATCGCTTGGTTCGCCAGCAATGGCGTCGCCGCCAATCTGCTGATGATCGTCATTGCCGCGCTCGGCTTCATGGCGATTCCCACGAACGTCATGGAGGTCTTTCCGGAGATCTCCACCGAGACCATCACGATCTCGGTCCCCTATCTCGGTGCGGCGCCGGAGGAGGTCGAGAACGGCGTCTGCGTGCGCGTCGAAGAGGCGATTCAGGACATCGAGGGCATCAAGAAGCTGCGCTCGACGGCGAGCGAAGGTGCGGGCACCGTCGTCGTCGAGCTCGAGACCGACGCCGACGGCCGCAAGGTGCTCGACGAGGTGAAGTCGCGCGTCGACGCGATCACCACCTTCCCGGACGAAACCGAGAAACCGATCATTCAGGAGGTCCTGATCCGCAGCCGCGTGATCACCGTGGCGATCTTCGGTGACATTGGCGAGCGCTCCCTCAAGCTCATGGGCGAGCAGGTGCGCGACGACCTCTCCGCTTTGCCGGAGATCACCCAGGTCGATCTCACCGCGGTGCGTCCTTACGAGATCTCGATCGAGGTCACCGAAAACGACCTCCGCCGCTACGGGCTCACCTTCGACGAGGTGTCACGCGCCGTGCGCAACTCGTCGCTCGACCTGCCGGGCGGCGCCGTGAAGTCGACCGACGGTGAGATACTCCTCCGCACGCAGGGGCAGGCGTACCGCGCCGCCGAGTTCGAAGAGCTCGTCCTGCGCGCCAATCCCGACGGCACGCGCCTTCTGCTCGGCGACGTCGCCACGGTGATCGACGGCTTCGCCGAGACCGACGAGGCCTCGCGCTTCGACGGCGAGCCCGCCGTCCTCGTACAGATCTATCGCGTCGGCAAGCAGAGCGCGATCACGATCGCCGACGCCGCCAAGGACTACACCGAAGAGCTCCAAGCCGCGCTCCCGGACGGCGTGCACGTGACCACCTGGCAGGACGACACGCTCATCCTCAAAGACCGCCTGCGTGTGCTGCTCGACAACGGTCGCATCGGTCTGCTCCTGGTGCTGCTCGTGCTCGCGCTCTTCCTCAAGATTCGCCTTGCCATCTGGGTGGCCGTCGGCATCGCCGTCTCGTTCATGGGGGCCGTCGCCCTGATGCCGTACTTCGACGTGTCGGTGAACGTCATGTCGCTCTTCGCCTTCATCCTCGTGCTCGGCATCGTCGTCGCCGACGCGATCGTCGTCGGCGAGAACATCTACCGGCACTTCGAGAAGGGCAAGAGCGGCTATCAGGCCGCCGTCGACGGTGCGCGCCAGGTCGCCGTCCCGGTCACCTTCTCCATCCTGACGACGGTCGCCGCCTTCTCGCCGCTCGTCGGCATCCCCGGTCCGTCCGGACAGATCATGCGGGTCATCCCGATCATCGTCGTGAGCTGCCTCGCCTTCTCGCTGATCGAGTCGCTGCTCATCATGCCGAACCACCTTTCGCACATGTCGCATCGCAAAGAGGCGGCACGCCAGCCGGGTCCCATCGCGCGGGGCTGGGACGCCTTCCAGGGGCGCTTCGTCGCCGGCATGGCCTGGGTCGTCGATCGCTTCTACCGCCCGCTGCTCGACTTCACCGTACAGTGGCGCTACGCCACGATGGCGGCCGCCCTCTCGCTGCTGATGCTCGTCGGTGGCGCGGTCGCCGCCGGCTGGATCAAGTTCGAGTTCTTCCCCGCCGTCGAGGCCGACAACGCCGTCGCGCTCGTCACCATGCCTCAGGGCAGCACGCCTCAGAAGACTGCAGAGGCGCTGCGGCAGATCGAGGAGGCGGCGCAGGAGCTCGAGCGACAGCTCGCCGACGAGGGTCACAGCGGCGCCTTCCGCCACGTGCTCTCGACCATCGGCGGCCATCCCTTCGTCGAGATGAACGCGCAGCGAGGGCCGGCCGCGGGCAACGTCTCCGCCGCCGCTTCGTCAGCACACCTCGGCGAAGTGAACATCGAGCTCGCCGGCTCCGAGTTCCGCGACATCGCGAGCGGTGAGATCGCCAACCGCTGGCGTGACATCACCGGCCCGATCCCCGACACGGTCGAGCTCTCCTTCTCCGCCAACATGATGAGCTTCGGCAAGCCGATCGACGTGCAGCTCGCTTCGAGCTCGCTCGACCAGCTGCGTGCGGCCGCCGCTCTGCTGAAGGAGCGCCTGCGGGACTACCCCGGCATTTCCGACATCGCCGATTCGTACCGCGAGGGCAAGCGCGAGATCAAACTCGACGTCGAGCCGCGCGCCGAAGCGCTCGGACTCAACCTCGATGGCCTGGCGCGCCAAGTGCGGCAGGGCTTCTACGGCGCCGAGGCGCAGCGGATTCAGCGCGGCCGCGACGACGTGCGCGTCATGGTGCGCTACTCCGCCGAGGAGCGCGCGAATCTCGCCAGCCTCGAGAACATGCGCATCCGCACGCCGTCGGGCGCCGAGGTGCCGTTCTCGTTTGCCGGCCGCGCCGAGATGGGTCGCGGCTACGCGGCAATTCAGCGCACCGACCGCCGGCGCACGATGAACGTCACCGCCGAGGTCGATCCGGCGGTAGCCACGGGCAACGAGGTCGTCGCTGATCTCGAGACCAACGTGCTGCCCGAGATCGTCAACTCGTTCCCCGGCGTCACCTACTCGCTCGCCGGCGAGCAGGAGACGCAGCGCGAGAGCCTGCAGGGCCTCGGCCGCGCCTTCGTCCTGGCGCTGCTCATGATCTACGCTCTGCTCGCCATCCCCTTCCGCTCGTACCTGCAGCCGGCGATCGTCATGAGCGCGATCCCCTTCGGCCTCGTCGGCGCCGTCCTCGGTCACGCCGCGATCGGCATGAGCCTGACGATGCTCTCGCTCTTCGGCGTCATCGCACTGACCGGCGTCGTCGTCAACGACAGCCTCGTCATGGTCGACTTCATCAACCGTCGCGTGCGCGGTGGCGCGCCGATCGACGAAGCGATCCGCGACGCCGGCGCCGCCCGCTTCCGCCCGATCGTGCTGACCTCGGTCACGACCTTCGTCGGTCTGACGCCGCTGCTGCTCGAGCGGGGACTTCAGGCGCAGTTCCTGATTCCGATGGCGACGTCGCTCGCCTTCGGCGTCCTGTTCGCGACGGTCATTACCTTGGTCCTGGTGCCCGTGCTCTACCGGATCCTCGAGGACGTGACCGGGGCAGAGTCGAAGCGCCAGAAGGCTGCTGCTGCACCGGTGGCGACGGGGAACGAGGCGCTGCAGCCGGCAGCGATGAGCTGAGGGAGAGCGGGCGATCTACACGGTGCCCTAGGAGCTGAGGGTCGCGTGTGGCAATGACCCTAGCTGACAGGCTCTTGCTTGCTGGGACGCGGACTCTGTGGCAGATCCCACCCGTTGGATGCGCAGCATCCACAAGCCCCAGAGGGTCGCTGCGCTCCTGGGATGACGCGGTGAGACAACCGTCGGCCGACCCAGCACTGAATGGACTGCCCACTGGCCAGAGCAAGGGTCTGCGAAGGCTGGCTACCCTCCTCAACCCTTGGAAGGACCGGTGTTCTGGCTGCTGTCGAGTACCTCTTGCAAGAAGCAGCGTCGCCGGTCGCGTCATCCCAGGAGCGCAGCGACGTGGCCCAGCGAATGCGGAGCATTCGCAAGCCCATGGAGCGAAGTGACGTGGGATGACGTAGGTGGGGAAGGACGTCTTTGCTTTCTGCTCCGCGCGAGGGAAGAAGTCGAGCACACGAGGCTGAGGTCCTCGCACCCGAGCCTTCCCAGATCGCCGTCGACCAGATCACGGCCACCTTCGTTACCCTCACCCGGACCCGCCACCAAGAGCAGCACAACCCCCGAAGCCCCCCATGACCTCCTCTGACCAACGCGTCTGGACCGTCCTGCGCGAAGCGCAGCTCCAGCGCTTCATCGCGAGCCGCATCTTCTCGGGCACCGCGCTCATGCTCTTGCGCGCAGCGGTGAGCTGGCACGTATACGAGATCTCGCAGTCGGCCTTTCATCTCGGGCTCGTGGGGTTGGTGCAGTTTCTTCCGGCGCTCGTCTTCAACCTGGTCGGCGGCGCAGCGGCCGACGCCTGGGATCGAAAGCGGTTGATGATGGCCGGGCAGATGGCTCCGGCGCTCGGCTCGCTGACGATTCTCGGGCTCACGCTGACGGACAACATCTCACTGCCGATCCTCTATGCCTTCGTGCTGCTCATCGGTCTCTCGGCGGCGTTCGAGAATCCGGCGCGCTCGGCTCTCCTGCCGCGCCTCGTGCCGCGCGAGCGCTTTCAGGACGCCGTGGCGGTGCACTCGGCGATTCAGATGGGTGCCTTCATGGCCGGGCCTGCGCTGATGGGTTTTCTCGTCGCCGCGTTCGGTGTCGCCGCACCCTATGCCGCACACGTCACGTTGATTCTCTGCTCGGTGACCGTCTTGCTGTTCGTCCACCCGCGCGCCGGCGACGGCAAGCGTGCTTCGGTCGGGCTGGAAGCGATCCGCGAAGGACTCGCCTTTCTGCGCGGCCAGCCCGTGGTGCTCGGCTGCATGGTGCTCGACATGTTCGCCGTGCTCTTCGGCGGCGCCGTCGCGCTGCTGCCCATCTATGCAACGGACATCCTGCAGGTCGGGCCGCGTGGCTACGGCGTGCTCAGCGCGGCGCTGGAGATCGGCGCCGTGACGATGGCGCTGCTCCTCTTCACCCGTCCGCAGATTCGCAATGCCGGAAAAGCACTGATCGTAGCGGTCGTGCTCTTCGGCATGGCGACCGTCGTCTTCGGCCTCTCGCGCTGGTTTCCGCTGTCGCTCGTTGCGTACATGGCCGCCGGCTCCGCCGATTACATCAGCGCGGTCTTGCGCGCGACGGTCATTCAGCTGGAAACGCCGGATCATCTGCGAGGACGCATCAGCGCGATCAACATGATCTTCATCGGCGCCTCGAATCAGCTGGGCGCCGCGGAGTCCGGGTTCGTCGCCGCGCTGACGAACCCGACGTTCTCCGTCGTGTCGGGTGGGATCGCCGCGGTGCTCGTGGCGCTGATCGTCGCCTGGCGGAACCCGGCGCTGCGTGGGTTTCAGTTGCAGAGGGTGAGTTCGACGGCGTAGAAGGAGCGCGCTGGGGAGCGGACTGCGAGGAGATCGCCACGTCGTGCGGCCAGGGCCTCGCTGTGCGTGGCTCGCAATGACGCTTTGAGGGGAGATCTTCGCCGGCAGAAGGCGAGCCGCACTGGGGTAACGCCCGTTTCGATTCGCACGAATGCGAAGGGATCGACAGCCCTCGATCGCAAGAGTGCTAAGATTTCAGCATGGGTGACGCCGCGATCTCGTTCCACGCCAACGGTCAGCGCGAGGCGCGCCGCTTCGACGCGCCTCGGACCGGACTCCGCGCAAGACGCCTGCGAGCGCGCCATCTCCGCGAGAGCGTCGGACTCCGAGGCTTCTCGCGTCTCAAGGCCTGGTGGCGCACAGAACGGCTCGCGTTCGAAGCCGAGCGGCGCGAAGAACGGGCGCACGCTCCCACGGACGCCCTGTACTAACGGTCGAGCGGCAGGCCTGCGCTCCGGAGCGACAGGGTCCCCTCAGCTCAGCAATCGCAAATGGCAGCAAAGCCGCCGCCCGCGCTGCGCATGTTCGTCACCTGCCCCTGGTAGGCACGGGCGCCGAACCAGAGCACCTGGTCGCGGTACGCGTAGGCGCGTACGTCGACCTTCAACTTCCGCTGGCCGCCTTCGGTCTGTACGTCGAGCGCTCCCGGCGGCACACGCCGCTGCACGAGGTAGCTCGGATCGAGCAGGACCTGTTCGAAGCGCTTGCGACTGAGCTTGTCGCCGCGGTAGACGGCGCGACTGCCGTGCAGCGCGGCCGGCTTGAAGACCCAGTCCTTGCGCCGCGACCAGAGTACTTCGGGATCGAAGGAAGACACGGTGTGACTCTCGGGAACGAGCTGGGCGATGCGAAGAGCTGCCTCTTCGGAGAGACCGAGGCTCATCAGCTCGTCCGGCGAAGAGAACAGGGTCAGCCGTTCCTTGTTGGCGATCAGATGATGCTCGCGCGGCGTCGGGGTGACGACGACGCGATCTTCCAGGTAAGCCTCTCGCAGCCTGCGCGAGCGCGGCGCCTCGAGCTGGAAGTCCGTGTCACGCCAGTAGACGAGGTCGTAGCGAGACGGATCGAGATCTTGCGTGCAGACGATGTCCGCTTCGATCCCCTGCGCGCGCAACAGAGTCACCGCGAGCTCGAACTCTGGCCACAGGAACTGCTCGCGGGGTCGATGGTCGACCAAAGCGACCCGCCTGAGCTCGGCGAGCGGGCCTCGAACAGAACGGAACTCGGCTCGAAACGTCTCGGCGACGAGGGTACCCAGCTGGCCCAGACCCGGCGGGCCTTCCGGGCAGAGAGAGCCGCAGCGGCTCCAGGTGTGGAGCCCGTTGAGCAGCGCCCCCCCGGCGTTCGTGTTGACTTCGATGAGGCGGGGGCCGTCGGGAGTGAGGTGCACGTCGTAGCCCATGAAAACACCGCAGTTGCCCGGGGAGTGCCGAGCCACCTCGTCGGCGTCGGCGTCGACGCGCTGCGCCCACTCACGTGCGTGAGTCAGCTCATGAAGGTCGCGGACCAGCTGGCGCAGCGTCGCGGCGGTCTCTGGTTCGAGGCAGATGCCGGAGCCTTGGACGAAAGGGACAGCTGGAGCCAGGAGGGCCAGATCGGTGGTCGGTTCGAGGGCGATCGTCTCAAGCATGGGCCAGGGCCTCCCGACTCGCGTCGAGCGCTGCGGCGATGGCACGCAGCGAACGAGCCAGCTCGGCGGACCGCAAGCGGTAGTAGACCTCCCGACCCCGCTTCTCCGCTTCGACGACTCCGGCGCGCTTGAGGATGGCGAGGTGGCGCGAGACGCCCGAGAGGTGCACGTTGCAGCATCCCGTCGCTTCGCCGACCGTCAGCGCTTCGGCTCCGGCCAGACGCACGACGAGGTTGAGGCGGATGGGATCGCAGAGCGCTTGAAAAAGCTCGGGGTCGAGGTGTCGCCCGAGGCCGGCGCAGCAGTCCTCGAGGCAGGGGGATGAGTTCATCGTCATGGCTCCAAGATAGCACATTTGCGCAATAACGCAAGTATTGGAAGGGGGGCCACCTGCCCCAGAAAGCCTGTTGTCGAGAGGCCGAGGTCCGGCTGAGCAGACCTCGACCTCTGCTCCGCGCCAGGACGCGCTGAAGTTCAGGGATCGCTGCCGTGCGACCCCCCCGGCCCCTGATCGTTCCCTGGGATGGTCCACGCGATGAGCAACGGCCACGGACACGGCGATCGACTCGACGCTCGTTTGCCCATCGACGGCGACGCCACCAACCCTTCCCGCTCCACCGCCCAACCCGGTACATTGCTTTCATGCTCAACCTGCTCGACGACTTCCCCATCCACCAGACACCCGAGCCGATCGCTCACCCGGCGACGAGCGATCGCAACGTCTATGACCGCACCTGGTTCAATGGCTACACCCCCGACGGCTCGGCGTACTTCGGCATCGGCATGGCGGTCTATCCCCACCGAGGCATCCTCGACTGCGCCTTCAGCGTCGTCGAGCGGGGAGGGCGCCAGCATTGCTTCTACGGATCGCGGCGAGCGCCGAACGAGCGCACGGAGATGCAGGTCGGACCCTTTCGTCTGGAGATCCTCGAGCCGATGCGTCGTGCGCGCGTCACCCTCGACGACAACGAGTCTGGCGTCGCCTGCGAGCTCGAGTTCTCGGCGCGCACGGCGCCGATCCAGGAAGGCCGACAAGTCCTTTGGCAAGGCTCCCGCCGTGCCATGGACGCGACCCGCTTCGCGCAGTTCGGACGCTGGCAGGGAAGCATCCGCCACCCGGACGGGGACGTCGCGGTCGATTCGTTCGTCGGCACGAAGGATCGCTCCTGGGGAGTTCGCGGTATCGGTGAACCGGAGACCGGCGGCGCACCGAAACAACCGCGCGGCATCTGCTTCGTGTGGGCGCCGCTCGTTTGGGGAGACCACGTCTCCCACGCGATCTTCTTCGATGGCCCCCAAGGCGAGTGGCTTCATCGCGAAGGACTGACCGCGCCCCTGTACGACTCCACCGACTCTCTTCCCGGGGAAGAAAGCGGCATCGTGCACATGGCCAGCGCCGCGCACCGGATCCGCTACTACCGGGGCACACGCCTGGCCAGCGCAGCCGAGATCGACCTTCTCGACCTCCAGGGCGGCCGGCGAACGATCCATCTCGAACCTCTCCTCACCTTTCAGATGAAGGGCCTCGGCTACCTGCATCCGGAGTGGGGCCAAGGCTTCTGGAAGGGCGAGCTCGCCACGGGAGGCGAGAGCTTTCGCTCGCGCGACCTCGATCCGCTGCGGCCCGAGCACGTGCACGTCCAGCAGGTCGTCCGGGCGACCGATGGCGAGCGCACCGGGACCGGCGTGCTCGAGCAGATCGTTCTCGGTCCGCACACGCCCTCGGGCTTGACCGGAGCTCTCGACGGCGCCGCCGAGGGTCCGGACCGGCCTCAGGATTGACGGCCGTGGCCGAACTCATCGCCTCTCCCGAAGAGGTCACCAGAGAGTGGCTCACCGAGGCCCTCCAGTCCTCAGGCTTGCTCGGCTCGGTGAAGAGCTTCGAGCACCGCGACATCGGCACCGGGCAGGTGGGACGCTGCGTCCGGTTCGAGCTCGAGGTCACCGGCAATCTGCCGTCGTCCGTCGTCGGCAAGTTCGCCTCGGACGACCCGGTGAGCCGCGAAGCGGGCGTCCAGCGCGACTGCTACTCGCGCGAGGTCGGCTTCTACAGTGAACTCGCGGCGGACCTGCCGATCCGGCGACCGGCCTGCTACTTCGCCGCCATCGACGGCCGCGGTCCCGATCACTGCCTGCTGCTCGAAGACCTGGCGCCCGCAAAACAGGGCGACCAGCTCGGCGGCTGCTCGCTCGCCGTTGCGCAGGAGGGCGTGCGACAGCTCGCCGGACTGCACGCCGCCTCGTGGTGCCGGCCGGGGCTCGAGGTCTTTCCCTGGCTCGGACCGACGACCTCCGAGGCAGCGAGGCATGACCTGGCGCAGTCGCACGCTCTGCGTCGCCACGTAACGCCCGGCTTCGTCGAGCGCTACGGTGATCGCCTCGAGAGCGACGCGATCGAGCTCGTGCGGCGGCAGACCGAGAACGTCGAGAAGCTCGACGTCGCCTGCGGACTCGGGCTTTCGCAGCGCTCGGCCGAAGCGGACGATCCCCCCTTCTCGCTGGTGCATGGCGATTTCCGACTCGACAACCTGCTGATCGACGAAAGGGACGCAGCGCCCACGGTCGCGGTCGTCGACTGGCAGACCGTACGACGGGGCGTACCCCTTTCCGATCTCGCCTACTTCCTCGGCGCGTCGCTGACGACAGAGATCCGACGCCAAGAGGAGCAGAGCCTCTTCGAGCTCTACTGCTCCGCACTTTCGAGACGCGGTGTCGAGCTACCGGATCATGACCTCCTGTGGCACGAGTATCGGCGGGGCTCCTTCGCCGGTCTGTCGATGGCCGTGATCGCGTCGATGATCGTCGGGCAGACGGAGCGCGGCGACGAGATGTTCCTGGCGATGGCGCGCCGGCACGCACGGCACGTGCTGGACCTCGGCGCGGACGCACTCCTGGCGTAGCGAAGGCCAGCGACGGAAGAACGTCTACGACTCGGCGCGCAGCGACTCGGCGGGATCTTGCCGCGTGGCCTGCCGCGTCGGCAGAAGGCACCCCAAGAGACCCACCGCGACGAACAGGCCGACGCTCGAGGCCAACGCCTGCGGATTCATCGGGGTCGTCTCGAAAAGCAGCCGGTCGAGCAGCCGCGATGCCGCCAAGAAGAGCAGCAGGCCGAGCACGGTGCCACCCACGACGAGGCGCAGACCGTCACGCAGGAGCAGGTGGCGAATGCTCGACTGCGTCGCGCCGAGCGCGATTCGCACGCCGATCTCCGAGCGCCGTCGCGCCGCCGCGTAGGCGAGCAAGCCATACAGGCCGCCCGCGGCGATCGCCAGAGCGAGCCCCGCGAAGACGCCGAAGAGGCGGACGTTGAGGCGCGGCGATGCGAAGGTCTCGCGCAGCGAGTCTTCGACGGCGCGCACTTCGGGCGGGGGAAGCAACGGGTCGACTTCGGCGACCGCGGCGCGCAGCGGTCCAGCGAGCGTCTCCATCGACAGGTCCGAGCGCACCAGCACCGTCATGCCCGGCCAGCGGCTGTGCCCCTGCCACCAGTAGTACATCGGCTCCGGCTCCGTCGAGACGTCCATGTCACGCACGTCTCCAGCGATGCCGATGATGCGTACGACGGGCCCGCCAGGGAAGAAGCACTGAAGTTCCTCGCCGATCGCGTTGCCTTCGGGGAAGAGTCGCGAGGCCAGCTCGGCGCTGACGATCGTCACCAGCTCAGGCTCGTCCTCGCGAAAGTCACGGCCCTGTAGAAGCGGCACTCCCTGCGTCCGAAAAGAGCCGGAGGTCACCGTCCGCCAGGCGACTTCGGTGAATCCACGAAGCTCCGTGACCTCGGGAGGCGCCACGGAGTTCGCCAGGCCCGGACCACGAAAGGGGTGTGTGGCGTTGCCGGCTGCCGATTCCACCCCGGGCACCGCCCGCACCTCCTCGACGAGGCGCTCGAAGAAGTTCCAGACGCCCTCGGAGCCTTCAGGGTAACGATCGAGCGGCAGCTGCACGTCGACGGCGACGAGCCCTTCCGGAGCAAAGCCCAGCGGCACGGCACGCAGCGAATCGAGGCTATGCAACAGAACGAGAGAGCTGCAGGTGAGGACGAGCGCGAGGGCCAGCTGGGCGACGACGAGCGTCGCGCGCCAACGGCCTTCCCTGGGATCGATGGAACGACTGCGCGTCGCTTTGACGCCCTGCGTCTGACGCAGCGCAGGCAGGGTGCCGAAGAGCATTGCCGCAACGGCTCCGGCCGCGAGAGCAACGGACGCCGTCACCGGGTCGATCGCCGCCTGCTCTACGCGCGGCAGCGCTCCCGCAGCCCAGAAGCGCACGACGGGAAGAGTGAGCGTAGCGACGAGCAGGCCTGCCAGCCCCCCGGCGAGGCCCAGGGCAACAGACTCCGCGAGCAGCTGCTGGATCAGACGCGAGCGCGGCGCGCCGAGCGCGCTGCGCAGCTCGACCTCGGGCACGCGACGAGCGCCGCGCGCGAGCAGGAGACTGGAGACGTTGCTACAGGCCAGGAGGAGAAGCAGCGCCACCGCGACGCTCAGAGCGCGCGCCGAGAGGCTGACGTCGCCGCCAAAGAGAACCTCGTCGAACGATCGAAGCCGAACGCTCCACCCCTGTTGGTCTTCGGGATACTTCTGCGCCAGGTCGGCAAAGATCGCCTCGGCCTCGGCGCTCGCGCTCTCGATCGAAGCGTCCTCTGCAATGCGAGCGATCGCTCCCAGGCGGTGATCGCCTCGGTCGCGCTCCAGGTCGAGGGTGTAAGGGACCCAGACGTCGACGCGAGGCCCGTAAGGATCGACGGGCGGCAGCACGCCCAGGATCGTCCAGGTCTCACCGTTGAGCATCACGTCCCTGCCCACGGCCTCTTCGTCGGCAGCGAAGCTCTGCTGCCAAACGGCGTGGCTGAGCACGACGCTGCGGGCCCTCGTCCCGCGAGCCGTCTCTTCGTCGGACCAGCTGCGGCCGTAGCGAGGCTCGAGCCCGAGGACGCGGAAGAAGTTCCCCGTGACTTCGAGCGCCGTCAGCCGCGTCGCCTCGCCACCGTTGCCGGTTTCGAGACGCAGATCCGACGTCTGGTGCGGCCAAGCGGCCACGCCCTGCAGTTGGGTTGCGCGCTCTCTCAGGTCGAGGACGTTGAGGTCCGACACCGAGAAGAGGTCCCCTTTCGGGGTGATCTCGGAGACGTCGACGAGCTGTGCGGAACGCTCGTAGGGAAGCGGACGCAGAAGAACGGCGTGAAGCACGGCGAAGAGCAGCGTCGTCGCGCCGACTCCCAGCGCGAGACTGCCCAAAGCGGCCGCCGCAAACCGCGGCTCCCTGCGCAGGGTGCGCGCCCCGAACCGCAGATCTCGCGCCAGATTCTCGATCAGCGAGACGCCTCGCTCCTCTTTGCACTCTTCCCGCACGGCCGCTGTTCCCCCGAAGTGGATCCGCGCCTGGCGCCTCGCTTCGGCGGGCTCGAGTCCCCGCTCGATGAGGCTCTCGATCTCGAGGTCCAGGTGGTGACGCAGCTCTTCTTCGAGCTCTGCGTCGAAGCGCCGGCGGTCGACGAGAGCCCGCAGGCGGACGGAGAGCTCGCTGAGCCAGCCCATGCCTAGGACTCCGCCCGGAGCGAGGCCGCCGGGTCCTGGCGCACCGCCTGGCGCGTCGGGAGAAGACAACCCAGCAGGCCGACACCGACGAAGAGCACCACGCTCCACGCGAGGGCCGAGGGGTTGAGCGCCGTGGTTTCGAAGAGCATGCGATCGAGCAACCGCGAGGTCGCCAGGAACAGCAGGAGTCCGAGCACGGTGCCGCCCACGACGAGGCGCAGACCGTCCCGTAAGAGCAGGTTGCGAATGCTCGACTGCGTCGCGCCGAGCGCGAGGCGAACTCCGATCTCGGAGCGACGGCGAGCCGCCGCGTAGGCGAGCAGGCCGTAGAGGCCGCCAGCGGCGATCGCCAGAGCGAGTCCAGCGAAGACGCCGAAGAGACGCACGTTGAGACGCGGCGATGCGAAGGTCTCGCGCAGCGAGTCTTCGACAGCGCGCACCTCGGGCGGCGGCAGCAGCGGGTCGAGCTCCGCAACGGCGGCGCGCAGCGGGCCGACGAGCGATTCGGTGGCCAGATCAGAGCGCACCAGGAGGGTCATTCCCGGCCAGCGCATGTGCCCCTGCCACCAGTAGTACGTCGGCACGGGCTCTTCGGTGACCTCGAGGTCACGCACGTCGCCGACGACCCCGACGACGCGGGCCAGAGGGCCATTCGGACGCAGCCAGCGCACCTGCTGGCCGACGGCCTCTCCTTCCGGAAAGAGCCTCGACGCGAGACTCGCGCTGAGGATCGTGACGAGCTCGTTCTCTTCGTCGCGAAAATCCCTGCCCTGCAAGAGAGGGACTCCTTGCGTGCGAAACGATCCCGGCGTCACGGAGCGCCAGGCGATTTCGATGAAGTCGCGAAGTTCCGTGACGTGGGGACGGGCGACGACGTTCGCGAGGCCGGGACCCCGGAACGGATGCGTGACGTTGCCGGACGCCGACTCGACGCCCGGCACTGCCCGCACTTCTTCCAACAGTCGGTCGAAGAAGCCCCAGACGACGGGCGTGCCCTCGGGATATCGATCGAGCGGCAGCTGCACGTCGACCGCGGTCAGTCCCTCGGGTGCGAAGCCCAGCGGAACCGCACGCAGCGTGTCGAGACTCCGCAGCAGAACAATCGAGCTGCAGGTCAGGACGAGAGCGAGCGCCAACTGCGCGACGACGAGCCCTGCGCGCCAGCGTCCTTCCTTGGGATCGACGGAGCGGCTGCGCGTCGCCGTCAGCCCTCGCGTCTGGCGGAGCGCTGGGAGCGTCCCAAAAAGCATGGCCGCGAAGGCACCCGCCGCGAGAGCCACGGTCGCCGTCACCGGATCGATCGAGGCCTCTTCGACGCGCGGCAGTGCGCCAGCCGCCCAGACTCGGACCATCGGCAGAGCGAGCGCAGCGAGCAGCAGGCCGGAGAGGCCGCCGATCAGACCGAGAGCCAGGGATTCCGCCATCAGCTGCTGGACGAGACGGCTGCGAGGAGCGCCGAGGGCGCTGCGCAGATCGACCTCGGCAACGCGGCGCGCACCTCGGGCCAGCAGAAGGCTCGAAACGTTGCTGCACGCGAGCAGAAGGAGGAGCGCCACGGCGACCGTGAGCGCCCGCGCCGAAAGGCGCACCTCGCCGCCGAAGAGGACCTCTTCGATGGGGCGCGTCTGCACCGTCCACCCCTCGAGGTCTTCCGGATAGCTCATTGCCAGATCGGCGAAGATCGCTTCGACTTCGGCGGCGGCGCTCTCGAGCGAGGCATCGTCTGCGATGCGTGCGATGGTACCGAGCCGGTGATCGCCGCGATCGCGTTCGAGGTCGAGCGCGTAAGGGATCCAGACATCGGCGCGCGGCCCGTAGGGATCTCCTGGCGGGAGCACGCCGATCACGGTCCACGTCTCACCATTCAGGAGCACGTCGTCGCCGACGACGTTCCGGTCTCCGCCGAAGCTCTGCTGCCAGACGGCGTGCCCCAGCACCACGCTGCGAGCCACGCGGCCCGGAGCCGTCTCCTCGTCGGTCCAGCCGCGGCCGTAACGCGGCTCGAGGCCGAGCACGCGAAAGAAGTTGCCGCTCACCTCGAGGGCGGTCAGCTTCGTCGGTTCTCCACCAGCGCCTCGCTCGAGGCGCAGATCGACCGTGCGAAACGGCCAAGAAGCGACGCTTCGAAGCTGAGTCGTCCGTTCGGCGAGGTCGTAGACGTTGAGGTCCGAGGTCGAGAAGATGTCGCCCTCGGGCGTGATCTCGGAGATCTCGACGAGCTTCTCCGGAGCCTCGTAGGGCAGCGGGCGCAGCAGGACGGCGTGCAGGACAGCGAAGAGCAGCGTCGTCGCGCCGACGCCGAGCGCCAGACTACCTAACGCGGCCGCAGCAAAGCGGGGCTCCCGGCGCAGAGTGCGTGCCCCGAAGCGTAGATCGCGCAGGAGGTTCTCGAGCGGCCAAACGCCCCGCTCCTCCTTACACTCTTCGCGCACCGAGGAGGTGCCGCCGAAGTTCAGCTGTGCTTGGCGACGCGCCTCGGAAGGAGCTACGCCGCGCTCGATGAGGTCCTCGATCTCGAGCTCCAGATGATGCAGCAGCTCTTCTTCGAGCTCCCGGTCGAGGCCTCGGCGGCCGACGAGGGCGCGCACTCTGACAGACAGTTCGCTGATCCAACCCACAGGCTGCTCCGTTTCAGGCGAACTCGAGCACGCGGGTGACCGCGGCCGACAGTCGATTCCAGTTCTCCGACTCTTCCGCGAGCTGTTGACGCCCCGCCTCGGTCAGTCGGTAGAAGCGGGCGCGCCGCTTCTTCTCCGAGGTACCCCAACGGGCCTCCAGCCAGCCCTTGCGCAGGAGCCGGTGCAGCGACGGATAGAGGGACCCCTGCTGCACGAGGAGCACGTCGCCGGAGACCTGCTGAATGCGCCGGGAGATCGCCCATCCGTGCATCTCCTCAGGGGCCAAGACCCGCAGGATCAACAGGTCGAGCGTGCCCTGCAGGATTTCAGGGCGCTCTGCGGCACCCGGGGCCTCGATCTTCCGCCCCTTGGGTAGACCCTGCCGTTGTTTCGGACTCATGATCATCTCCCTAGGTCATTCGACACAAGAGTATTGTTGTTGACGCTCTACAACAAATAATGTTGCACAAAATGCGAATCCAACAGCAACTTCCTGAGCAGTCACCGTATATTGCATACAATATGCAGAATCCAATCCTCGACTCACCCAACCTGGCCCAGCGGGCCGCCCTTCACCTCCGCGAGCTCATCGTGACCGGTGAGATCGGCCCGCAAGAGCGCCTTCACGAGATCGACCTCGCCGAGCGTCTGGGCATCAGCCGTACGCCCGTCCGCGAGGCGCTGGCGTCGCTCGTCGGCGAGGGATTCCTCGAGCAGAAGCCGCGCCGCGGCGTCTTCGTGCGGCCACTGGAGATCGCCGAGTTCGAGCAGGTCTACCAGATCCGCAACCTGCTCGATCCGGGCGCCCTGGAAGCCGGCGGCATCCCGTCGAACGAGCGCATCGAGCTGCTCGAGCGGCTCAACGAACAGATTCGCATCGAGGCACACGATCCGGAGCGCGTCATCGACCTCGACGACCGCTTCCACCTGCTCCTGGTCGAGCACTGCAACAACGAGGTGCTGCTCGACCTGATCGGCCAGTTCATGGCGCGCACGAGGCGCTACGAGTGGGCCTACATGCGGGAGATCGGTCACGTCGGCGTGGCGACCGACGAGCACGACCAGATTCTCGACGCTCTGAAGCAGAGCAACCTGTCGGGCGCCTGCGCCGCACTGCGCCAGAACATGACCTCAGGACGCGCGCCCCTGCGCGCCTGGTTGAAAGCAAGGGAGACCACCAATGTTTGAGCACCAGCGAGCGAAGCTCCTCTTCCCTCTTCTCCTCTTCCTCGCCTGCGCCGTCCCCGGCACGGCGCAACGCTTCGACGGCGTCTGGCGCGCTCAGGAAGACTTCGGACCGCGCCTCGTCGGCGAACTGCGCATCGAGTTGACGGAAGGCGAAGCGGGAACCGCGCAGATCGGAGGTCGCCAGGCGAAGCTTGAACGCACGGTCACCGGGATAGCTGCCGAGTTCGGCGAGGGCAGCAGCTTTCGCGGCGACTTCACCGAGGACGGCACGATCCGAGGAGTCTGGATCCAGGCGACGGGCGTCTCATTCACCTACCCCCACGCGGCTCCGCTGGTTCTCGAGAAGAACGGCAAGGACCGCTGGCGCGGTCAGGTGCCCGTCGTCGACGACGCCATCACCTTCTTCCTCAAGGTCGAGACCGACGACGAGGGGAAACAGCACGCCTTCCTGCGCAACCCGGAGCGCAACCTCGGCATCTTTCTGCGAATCGCGACGCTCCAGCACAAGAACGGCAAGGTCGCCCTGCTCAGCGAGGACGGCTCCGAGCGCATGACCGGTCGCTACGACCTCGGTAATGAAGTCCTGTCTCTCTACTCCGACCAGGCGGGACAGACGTTCGACTTCTACCGGATGGCCGACGTCGAGGGGAGCGACTTCGCTGCGGCGCTCGGGACCGGGCGCGGCACGGACCGCGCTCCAGAAGAGCTCGGCGACGGTTGGGAGGTCGCCAAGGCTGCTGACTCGCTCGATGTCGAACCGCTCGACACCCTGATCTCCGAGCTGCGCGCCGACGTCGCAGACTCGGTCTTCTCGCGCTACGTGCATTCGCTGCAGATCGCCCACAGAGGACGGCTCGTCGTCGACGAGTACTTCTATGGCAACCACGAAGCCACTCCGCACGACACGCGCTCGGCCGGCAAGAGCGTCACCTCCGTCGTCGCCGGTGCAGCGAAGCTCCAGGGAGCCGATCTCTCCCTCGATACGGACGTGCACGCCGTCTTCGGCCGCGAGGCCGACGATCCGCCGCTCCTTCTCCGTCACCTGCTGACGATGAGTCCCGGCTGGGCGTGCGACGACGACGACGGCGACTCGCCCGGAAACGAGGGCACGATGCAGTACCAGACCGAGCAGCCCGACTGGTGGGCCTACTCGCTCGACCTCGAGCGCATCGCCGAGCCCGGCGCCAACGACGTCTACTGCAGCGGCAGCATCAACCTGGCCTACGGCGTCGTCAGCAAGGTCGCCGGGCGTCCGCTACCCGAGCTGCTGCGCGACCTTGTCGCCGAGCCGCTCGAGATCGACACCTTCTTCATGAACCTCGACCCCCTGGAGCGCGGATACGGCGGAGGCGGCCTGCGCATGCGCCCCCGCGATCTGCTCAAGTTCGGGCAGCTCATGGTCGACGACGGCGTGTGGAAGGGACGCCGCATCCTGAGCTCGGAGTGGGTGAAAGAGTCGCTGAGACCTCACAGCTCCCTCAACGTGCCGGACGACTACGGGCTCGCCTGGTGGCGCATCGCCTACGACGTCGACGGCCGCGAGATCCAGGCCTACTACGCGAGCGGCAACGGCGGCCAGCTCATCTTCGCCGTGCCCGCGCTCGAGCTCTCGGTGCTCTTCACCGCCGGCAACTACAACAACTTCGGCACGTGGCGGAGCTACCGCGACGAGCTGATGCCGGATTACATCCTTCCCGCCGTGCTGGGCGCTCCGGGGACCGCAGAGGAGTCGTCTGCACCGTAGTCGGCAACCGAGGCGCAAGCGCCCTGCTCAAGGGAGTCCGCCGTTCGAGCGGCGCTCAACGCCCCTACCGGTGACGCTTCCTCGTCTCGTCGGTGAAGCGGAGTGAACGCGGCATCCTCGCAGAAGCCGCGCACCTCATGCTCTTTGTGGCGAGAGGCCATGACCGGGTAACCGCCGCCGATTCGGAAACTCTCCGGATCGGCGATGTCAGCTCCGGACCTACACGAGCATGGGCAGCTCCCGACTGGCCCCACACGGCGGAACAAGATGGAATCTCTCTCCAGAGGGGCCCTGGAGAGATCATGAACCGCGACACCGACAATCCCGAGACGGCAGGGCTCGAGCCAGCCCTCGAGGGCAGCGCGGAAGCGAGCTGGAGCCGCCTGCTGTGGGTCACGACCCGCATCGACGAGGACTCCCGCTCCGCCCGCTGGATCGAAGCGGCGGCGGCCCGCGCAGAGCGCATCGACGTCTTCGCGACGCACCGCGTGAAACCGGCCCTTCCCGCCAACGTCGAGCTCACCGACCGCATCGCCTCGCCGACGCGCATCGGCGCCGCGGTCGCAGGGCTTCGCCGCCAAGCGCTCCGGGCGGACGCGGTCGTCGTGCAGGGGCCGGCGTTGCTGATGCAGGCCGTGCAGTCGGTGCTGACGAGCTCGGACCGGCCGATCTTGCGGTTGCGCATCGACCGGACACCGTCGGACCCCCGGGATCCGCTGACCTTCACTCCCGGCCCCGTCGCCGACGCCGCCCTCTTCGTCCCCGCGGAGCGCCACGGTGCCGAGACCGTGCGGGTGATCTCTCACGGGCCGATGCTGAGCTCTACGCGCTGGGAGGAGACGATGGAGATCTTCGCACTGGCGGCTCAGGCGCAGGCCACGCTCGAGCTCGAACTCGTCGGAGTCGGCCCCGTCGACTCGGGTCTCCTGCGAGAACTGCGTCGCCGTCGCTCTGCGCTGCCCACCTCTCTCGGCGCTCGCATCAACATCGTCACCGGCATGACGCAGCCCGAAGTCGCCGTTCGGCTCCGTAAGGCCGACCTGTACCTCGATCTGTCCGAAGGCCAGGAGCTCGACCGCGCTCTTCTGGAAGCGCTCTCGTGCCAGCTGCAGGTCCTCTCGAACAACTGGGCGGCGCGCAAGCTCGCCGACGAGCTACCCGGCATCCTGCCGCTGACCGGCATCGAGACGGCGCGGCAGATGGGCCGCAACGCGCTCGTCCTGGAGTCGGCGAGTCGGCACCTCATGCCCGAGTTCGCGCGCATTCCGAGCCGGCGCTACGTGCTGCAGCACCACTCCTTCGATGCCTTCACACACCGGCTGACCGAAGCCGTCGAGCAGGCGGCTCTCGCCGCAGAGTCGAGAGCGAGTCAGGCCGTCAACTGATCCAGGCACTCCGGTGATGCGACGCCCAGAGACAGGGCACAAAGAAGTGGACTCGCAGAGAAGGAGCCTCGAGCCTCAGTCGACGAGAAGCACGTCCGGGTGCTCCTTCGTCGCCCACTCGTGACAGAGATCGGCGAGCGCTGCGAGCATCTGTTGGGTGTCGAGCCCGGGGTCGACGCGCAGATCGTGCGCCGGACGGCGCTTGCCCTCCCCCGGATAGAAGAAGGACCAACTGCCGTCGCGTTCCTCGGCGACGACGGGACGACCAAAGAGGTCGATGCGGAGACGTTGCAAGGTCAGTTTCCCCTCCCTGTGGACGAAATCCTCGACGAGCCCGGCGAAGACGGAAGGAAGCCTCGCCCGCGCTCGTTGGAGCGCCGATCGCGCGTTCGATGCATCAGACGGCCTCCGATCGAGAGCCAGCGCGGTGCGGCTTCACACACGCGTCGATCCACGAACGCGCCTCGGCGACCCGCTGGTCGAGATCGAGCAGCTCGTCTGCGACGTGCGGTGAGGAGTCCTCAGCATCCTCTGAAGAGGCGGCGATTCGACGAAAGTCGAGGAGCGTGTCCCGAGCCACGTCGAGGCTCTCGAAGACGCCCTCGCGAACCAGAGCCTCGTCGCGCAGCTCGAAGACGTCGGCGACTTCGTCGTAGGTCCACTCGGGGTGATACTGCACCGCCCAGAAGCTGCCGCCGCGGTGCTGGACGGCGACCCCTTGCACCGGGCTCTGGGCGTTTTCCGCAAGCACCTCGGCACCCTTCGGCAGGGTGTCGATCACGTCCTGGTGACTCTGAAAAACGGAGAACGTGCCCACGGCGGGCCGCCGGGCGAAGAGCGGATGGTGTCGACCCGCGTCGGTGAGAGCAATGTCGTGCACGGCGCCGATTTCGCGCCCGCGCGGGTTGCGAACGCACGTTCCCCCCGCAGCGACGACAGCCACCTGCGCGGCGTAGCACGAGCCGTAGCTGGGCACACCGGACTCGAAGCCCGCCCTGGCGAAGTCGATCGTGCGGCGTACCCGCACGTCGTGCTCCTCGTGTACGGTGAGCGTCGAGCCGGACCAGACGATGCCGTCGTAGTCGGTGAGCGCGGCGCCCTGAGCCAACGGCTCTTCGGAGTCGGCCGGGTAGATGAGGTCGGTGACGCAGCCCGGCTCCAGGTGCTGGAGCACTTCGACGTAGCGTTCACCGCCGAGCTTGCCGCCGAGAGCGACCAGAGCCTCTCGGTCTTGTCGAGGATAGGCGTCGAGCACCAGGAAGCGCAGCATGTCCGTCCTCACCTCGGTTGGAGCGTCTGGAAGGGAGCCCGAAGCGCCCCTGCGAAGGCTCAAGGTATCATCGCGCGACCGCCGCAAACTGCTGGAGAGCGCCGCGCCTTCGCGCCGAACGGAGACTTCGACGGACGCCCGTCGTCTCGTTCGAGACCTTCGGTGCGCACGAGCGCCACGCGGCCCTTCTCGACCCCTCAGGAGCCGCCATGAACTCGCTCGACACATCGATTGACGCGGCCATCGCTCCGCTCGCCGACGCGCTGTCCCGCGTCATCTTCTTCGACGTCACGATCGGCGGCAACGAAGTGCAGCTCATCGTCGTGTGGCTGATCGTCGCCGCGCTCTTCTTCACGGTGCGCTATCGCTTCGTCAATCTCTGGGGACTCGGGCTTTCGCTTCGACTCATCGCCGGCAAAGACGACGACGGCAGCGGCTCCGGTGAGGTCAGCCACTTTCAAGCGCTGTGCACCGCCATCTCCGGGACGATCGGCGTCGGCAACATCGCGCACGTGCCGATCGCCATCTCGATCGGCGGCCCGGGCGCGGCCTTCTGGATGGCGGTCGCCGGCTTTCTCGGCATGTCGTCCAAGTTCGTCGAGTGCACCCTCGGCGTCGTCTATCGCGAAGAGAACGCCGACGGCTCGGTCCAGGGCGGACCGATGTACTACCTGGAGCGCGGCCTCGCCGAGCGTGGTTGGCCGAAGCTGGGCAAGTTCCTCGGCCTCTACTACGCCGTCGGACTCGTCATCGGGTGCATGGGCATCGGCAGCATGTTCCAGTCCAATCAGGCTTTTTCGCAAGTGTTCGACGTCTCGGGCGGCGTCAACGGCCCGCTGAATGATCGCGGCTGGATCTTCGGCCTCGTGCTCGCTGCCATCGTCGCTCTGGTGATCGTCGGCGGCATCCGCGGCATCGCTCGCGTGACCTCGGTCATGGTGCCCTTCATGGCTCTGCTCTACCTCGGCACCGCCTAT
>JBCCLJ010000074.1:0-28337 GCA_039026915.1 Acidobacteriota bacterium | reverse complement strand
CGGTCAGCGAAGGAGACGTGCCGGAGCCCGAGCTGCCACCAGCCCCGGAGCCCGTCGTGCCGGCTCATCAGGAGCTCACGCAGGTCTCGGAGCTTGGCGAGCTGGGCGATCAGGTCGAGATGCCGGAGTCGCTCGAACTCAGCGACGCCGTCGACCTCGGGGACGCCACCGCCCAAGAGCTCGAAGAAGCCCTGGAGGAGGTCTCGGAGACTCTCGGCGACGAGCTTCTTGAAGAGGAGACCCGTCGGCAGGAAGAGGCCGGGATGGAGCCCCAGGGGGGCGAGGACGACGCGGCCGCAGCACCGCTCGCCGAGCGACGAGCCCCGCCTGAAGGCGAGCACGAAGGCCGCTCTCCGGACGCTTCCGACAGCGCTGAGACAGGGCAGGACGGCCAGACCCCCACCGAGCAGAACGAGGTCCCTTCGCCCTTCAAACCGCAGCTCGAGAAGTCCGAGGGCGAGGCGCAGGCCGGCGACGAGATGACCGCCATGGACGTCGGCGGTCGGCCGCAGCAGGCTCAGCAGGCACAGGGGCAGCCGAACGAGGGCGACGCCGCGGGGAGCTTCGGCGACTCGACCGCTCCGCAGGGCGAAGAAGTGCTGCCCTTCGGCGAGGCCACCGAGATGCCGGTCACTCTCGAGATCGCCATTCTCGAGGCCCAGAAGGAAGAAGAGAAGATCGAGGGCGACAAGCGCGAGAAGGCCAGCGAGGCCCAGGAGTCTGAAGTCGGCTTCCGCTCGGTGCGCACACCCAGCGAGGCGGCGGCTTCCGTCACGGTCGACCGCGAGGCGATCTCGTGGCTTCACCGCGACCTCGTCCATGACTACTTCCTCGAGCTCGAGACGGTTCTCGAAGCCGAGGCCGAGAAAGAAAGACTCGCTGCCGAAGCGCGCCGCAACGCGCGTCAGGCACGACGGCCCGGCGCCGCTCAACCCGCCGAGGGGGACTCTCCGTGATCGCAGACGCAGAAAACCAGATCGCCGCCTTCCATGAGCGGTTCGAATCGGCCAAAGAGCAGATCGGCCGCGTGATCGTCGGCAACGAGGAGATCGTCGAAACGCTGCTCACCGCGATGCTCTGTGACGGGCACGTGCTCTTGGAAGGCATTCCGGGACTCGGCAAGACCAAGCTGGTGCAGACTCTCGGGCAGGTGCTCGACCTCGACTTCGCCAGGATCCAGTTCACGCCCGACCTGATGCCGGGCGACATCATCGGCACGAACATCGTCGACGAGGACGAGGCCGGGCACCGCGCTCTTCGCTTTCAGAAGGGTCCGGTCTTCGCCCACCTGATCCTCGCCGACGAGATCAACCGCGCCACGCCCAAGACTCAGTCCGCCCTCCTCGAAGCGATGCAGGAGAAGACGGTCAGCGTCGGTCAGACCACGCACGTCCTCGCCCCCCCTTTCTTCGTTCTCGCCACCCAGAACCCGCTGGAGATGGAGGGCACCTATCCTCTCCCGGAGGCTCAGCTCGATCGTTTCCTGTTCAAGCTGAAGATGACCTATCCGAGCGCCGACGAGCTCCAGGAGATCATGGACCGCACGACCCAGCTCGAGCAGCCTCAGGTCGAAACCGTGCTCGACGGGCCGTCGATCCTCGAGATGCGCTCGACGGTTCGCAGCGTGCCGATTTCGCGTGACGTCCAGAGCTATGCGATTCGCCTCGCCCTCGCGACGCAGCCGAGCTCCGAGCTCGCGCATGAAAGCACCAGGCGTTACGTGCGCTTCGGCTCGAGTCCGCGAGGCATCCAGGCGCTGGTGATCGGAGCGAAGGTTCGAGCTCTGCTCGCCGACAGAGCGCACGTCGCCTGCGAAGACGTTCGTTCTCTGGTCAAGCCGGCGATGCGCCACCGCGTCCTGCTCAACTTCGAAGGCGAGGCCGAGCGCATCGATCCTGACGACATTCTCGAGGAAATCCTCTCCTCGGTGTCCGAAGCCTAGCGGCCGGGTCTTTGGCTTCGACAGCCAGCGAACGGGCCGCGGCGGCCCGGCTCTTCGACGAGGACTTCCTGCGCAAGCTGGAGTACTTCCGCCTCATGTCGAAGCAGCTCCTGCCCGGCATCATGAAGGGCGAGCACCGCTCCAAGCAGCGCGGCAGCGGCATCGAGTTCGCCGACTACCGGCCCTACGTACCCGGCGACGACGTGCGCCAGCTGGACTGGGGCGCCTACCTGCGCTTCGACAAGCTGCTGCTCCGCCTGTTCGAAGAGGAAGGCGATCTGCCGATCTATATCTTCCTCGACACGAGTCGCTCCATGGTGGCCGGCGATCCGAGGAAGTTCGACGTCGCTCGGCGCTTCGCCGCAGCACTCGCCTACGTCGGCCTGCTGAATCTCGACCGCGTGCATCTCGTGGCTTACGCCGACGGCATCGTCAGCGCCTCGCCGACCCTGCACAGCCCGAACCAGGTCTTCCGGGCCTTCGACTTCATGTCCCGGCTCGAGCCTGCCGGCGAGACCGACCTCGCCAAAGCTCTCGAGACCTTCTTCCGGACAACACGAAGGCGCGGGCTCACCATCCTGCTCTCGGACTTCTTCGATCCGCGCGGTCTGGCTCCACTCGATCGCCTCACCGCCCTGCGTCACGATCTCCTCGCGATCCAGCTCGTCAGCCCGCTGGACGAGCCCGCCGACGGCTCCACCGAGCTGATGATCGTCGACTCCGAGACTGGATCGAAGCGGCGCGTCCCGGTGACCCCCGATCTCACGGAAGCGTACCGGCGCGTGGCCCAGGAGCACGCCCAGGAGCTGCGCAGCTACTGCCGCAAGCGTGGCTGGGACTGCCTCGAAGCGTCGGTCGAGGAGAACCTGGAAGACCTGATCCTCGGTGTTTTTCAGAGGGGTCGCTTCCTGCGATGAGCTTCCTCTTTCTCTCGACTCCGCAGGCCCTGATGCTGATCGCCGCGGCCCTCGGCGCGGTCGTCGCCATCTACTTGCTCAAGCCACCTCCCCTTCCGCTCCAGGTCGCTTCGACCCGGCTCTGGGAACGCGTTCTCGAAGAGCGCGACGATCGTCGCGAGCTCTGGCGGTATCTGCTGTCTCTGTTTCTGGCCCTGGTCATCGCCGGCCTCTTGGCAGCCGCGCTGGCCGGACTTCAGCCCGGGAGCGCCGACGAGCTCGAGCCCACCTTTCTCGTCATCGACAACTCGCCCTCTTCCGCCACCCTGACGCGGTCCGGCGCGACGCGCCTGGAGCGAGGCATCGAGATTGCGCGACGCATCCTTTCGGAGAGCGCCGGCGAGGTACTCGTCGCCGACACTGCGGGACAGCTCGGTGGCCTGGCCTACTCCTCCAGGGGCGAGGCCGAACGGCGTCTCGACCGCATCAGCGCACAGAACAGCGACCGACTCCGGTTTCCGACGAGTCTGGCGCCCGCTTCCTCGCCCGCTCCGCCCGCCGTGCACTTCATCACCGACGGCGTCAGCAACCTGGAGGCGCCCCAAGGAACGGTCGTGCACTCTGTCTTCGAGCCCGCCGTCAACGTTGGCATTTCGGCCTTCGGGGCGCGCGACAGCACGGCCGACCGCGACACGCTTCAAGCGGCGATCGAAGTCGTGAACGGCAGTCTCACGGCACAGCGGCCGCGACTCGAGGTGCGGGCCGACGGCGACCTCTTGATCGATCGCCCCGTCGAGCTCGCTGCTGGAGAGGCGTGGTCGGCATCGATCAACCTCTCCGAGCACGTCGGCAAACGCATCGACGCACGCATCGTCAACGACGAGGACGCTCTACCGAGCGACGACGAAGCCTCCTTCGAGGCCGTCGGTACCCCAGAGAAGCCCAAGGTGGCTCTCGTCGGCAGCTCTGGACGACCCGCGGTCGAGCTGCTTCTCGAGACGACGGGCCTGGACATCGTCGATCCTGCCGAAGCCAACCTGATCGTCGCACTCGGCGGTCCCCTGACCGCTGAGCGGGATCTGCCGACGCTTCACCTCGCACCCGAGAGCTACCCACAGGGTGAAGCACAGCGCCGAGAAGTCCAGGCTCCTCTGGAGCGCTCCGAGACGGCTCCGCTGCTGCTCGACCGAGTCGCCTGGCAGGGCCTGCGTCCGCGGCTGCTCGCACCTCCCGAAGAGTTCCGACTCTCGCTGGCAGAAGGGTCCGGGTCGACCGAGGCTCAGCTCCTGCTGAGTGCCGGCAGCGTGCCGGTTCTCTGGACGGAGCGGAACGACCGAGTCGTCCTCACGGCTGAGCTCGAGACGGAACTCGTCTCGCAGACCTTCTTCCCCGAATTCTTCGAAGCCTCTCTCTCGTGGCTCTCTGGCCGCGCCGTCGCCGCTTCCGACTACGACGTTCTGGACCGCCACCCTTTCGTCAATCGGACGGCCCTGGCCACGATGGCCGACGAGGCGACGGAGACCGCCGAGGAAGCCGCGACGGGCGCCCCGGCCTACCGGCTGTGGCGGATGCTGTTGACGGCGGCCTGTCTGCTGCTGGCGCTGCAAGCGATCACTGCCGCACGTAAGGTGACCGTCTGATGAGCTTCACCGTGACGAGCGTCTGGCCTCTGCTCCTCCTGCTGCTCGTGATTCCGATCCTCTGGGTCGAGCGCGGCGTCGATCGCCGCACTCCAGGTCGTCGTGCTCTCCTGGCCACCCGCCTCGCGACGCTGCTGCTCCTCGTCCTGGCGCTTCTCCAGCCCGTGCTGACCACGCCGACCCGAGATCTCGCGACCGCGTTCATCCTCGACGTGAGCGGTTCCATGGCCCCCCAGTCGCTCGACGAAGGCATCGAGTGGATCTCCGAGGCAGCGGCAAGCATGCCGGGCGACACGGTCGTCCTGGCCGCCGCCGGCGAAGTCCGCAGGGTCGACCGGGCCGAGGACATTCGCACGCTCGAGGTCAGCGACGGCCCGAGCGAGTCGGCGCTCGACCGCTCTGCCAGTCATCTGGAGAACGCGCTGACGCAGGCCCACGGTCTGCTTCCCGAGGGGCGCCGCCGGCAGATCGTCCTGCTGACCGACGGCAACGAGACGGCAGGCCATGCCGAACGAGGTGCGGAGCTGCTTGCGGAGCGCAGCACGCCGATTCACACACACTCCCTCTCGGCGCGCAGCGTCGCCCCCTGGATTCGCGATGCGACCGTCGACGGCGCCGGCCGACTCCTCTCGGCCGGCGCGCCCTTTCGACTCGACGTAGAGCTGGTCGCTTCACGAGCAGGAGAGCATCGCGTGACGGTTGCCGTCGACGGTCGAGCCCAGTTCGAAGAGGCTCTGGGCCTGAGCGCAGGAGCCAACCGCATCGGAATCGAGCTGCGCCTGCCCGAGCCGGGCCTGCACCGCGTCACGCTGGCACTGGACGATGGTGACCCGAGCTACGCACTCGATCTCCGCGCTCGGGCCAAAGAGAGTGCCCTGATCGTCGACACCGACGGCGCTTCCGCCGGGTTCGCCGCGGCGCTCGAGCGCCAGGGATTCGAAACCCGCCTCGTCGATCCAGCGACCCTGTCCCGTACCGACCTCGACGACTACACCAGCGTCGTCCTCAGTGACGTTCCGGCCGAGGCCCTTCCCCAACGTCTGCAAACCCGTCTGGCGCGATGGGTCGAAACGGGCGGCAACCTCCTGCTGGCTGGAGGGCCTCTCGTCTTCGGTGAGGAGGGCTACTCGGGCGGCTCCCTCGAAGCGATGCTGCCGATCGAGTTCAACGTCGAAGAGGAGCGGCGCGAGGTCTCCCTGATGATCGCGCTCGACAAGAGCTACAGCATGAAGGGCGAGAAGATGGAGCTCGCAAAGGAGGCGACGAAGGCCGCTCTCGACGTGCTCGAAGACGAGCATCGCTTCGGCGTCGTCACCTTCGACTGGAATCCCTTCGACGCCGTACCGCTCGCCGAAGCCTCGGCGCGCGACGAGATGACCGAAGCGATCCGTCGCATCGAAGCCAGCGCGCAGACCAACTTCTATCCTGCCCTCGAGTCGTGTCTGCGCCAGCTCTCCGCCGTCGAGAGCAAGGTCAAGCACATCATCCTCGTCTCCGACGGCAAGACCTATCCGGACGACTACGAGTCTCTCCTTCAGCGGATCCGCGCCGAGGAGATCACCGTGTCGACCGTTGCGGTCGGTCTCGAGGCCGATGTCGAGCTTCTGCGCAGCATCGCAGAGTGGGGCGACGGCAACAGCTACTTCATCCAGGACGCCAGTCGCGTTCAAAAGATCCTCATCGACGAGGCGAGAGGCACGGTCGAAGACACGGTGGTCGAGGGCGAGCACCGCGCCAAAGTGGTGCGCAGCGCTTCCTTCTTCGGCGATCTGGACGTGGACGCAGCGCCTCCGCTTCGCGGCGTCATGACGACGAAGGCCAGAGAGTCCTCCGTGACCGTTCTGGAGACTGCGGACGACGTCCCCCTCCTGTCACTGCGCAACGTCGGCCTCGGGCGCTCGACCGTCTTCACGTCGGATCTCAAGAACCGTTGGGCCGCGTCCTGGCTCTCCTGGCCGGGCTTCGGCCCTCTCTTCGCTCAGGTTCTGCGCAGCGGGCACGACCGTTCTCCGGGAAGCCGGCATCAGCTGCACCTGACGCCCGAAGGTGACGAGCTGATCGTCGCGGCGGACCTGCTCGGCGCCGCCGGACAGCGCTTGAGCGCCGCCCGGCCGCAGGCGCGCGTGACGTCGCCGAGCGGTGAAGAGTTCGACCTGCCGCTACGTCTCGTCGCCCCTGGTGCCTACCGCAACCGTCTGCGACTGCCTGAGGGGCCTGGCCTCTACCGCGTCGATCTCTTCGACGGCGGCCGCCTCGAGGCATCGACCTCCTACTACCGCCCGCTGCGCTCGGAGCTGCGCGCCCTGCCGCAGCGAACGGACCTGCTGGAGCGGATCGCGGAGGCAACGGGCGGCACGACCGAGCCGACGATCGAAGACCTCACCGCCGGTCTCGGCGAAGGCCAGCCGCGCCAGACACCCCTCTGGAGGGGCCTCGCGCTCAGCGGACTGCTGCTCTATCTGCTCGACCTCTTCCTGCGCCGGTTCGGCCTTTTCAACCGGCTCGCAGCAAGAAGTACGGGAGCGACCGACGGCACCGGCTCCCTGCGCGCCGCCTGAGTCCACGAAGCCGATCCAAGCCGCCTCACACGGCCGACTAGAGCTCCCAGCGAGGTCGCACGAGGGCGTTGGCCACGAGCAGACCCGTGACGATGGCCACGGCCACCAGGCCGACGGTAAAGCCCAGCTGGACGCCGGCGACCGCGTCCTGTTCCAGCATGGACGAGACGCTGCGAAAGCCGAGAGCGCCGGGAACCAGCAGGAAGACCGCAGGAACCCTCGGGATCATCGCCGGCCGCCCCGTGATCCTCGAGAACAAGTTGCTGAGCAGCCCAACGGCGAAGGCGCCGGCGAACGTTCCCAGCTCGAGGCCCAGGCGCGCCGTGCTGAGTCGGGTCACCAGGAAGGTCAGCAGGCCAATCGCGACGATCCACGGAACGTCCTGCGCCGCCGCGTTGAAGAGCACGACGAAAGACAGGCCGGAGACGGCGACACACAGCAGCACCATCCAGAGGGGCAGCGAGCTCCTCGCGCCCGTCTCGGCGATCTCGAGTGCCGAAGCACCCGATCCCAGGGCGACGCCGAAGCCGAGCATCAGGAAGACCAGAACGGCTCCGAAGAGCCGCGCCGAGCCGGACACGAGTGACCCCTGTGCGAGCTCGCTGACGGAGACGGTCACCCCGAGACCGGGCACCAGCGTGATGAGGCTCGCCACCAGCACGGTCGGCACCGAGAAGCCGTCCGCGAGCAGGAGCTCGAGCCCGAACGACCCGTTCTGCACCCACCCGCAGAGCATCGCTACGAGAAAGGCGCTGGCCACCGGCACGAGTCGACTCAGGCGCTTCCAGACGGCGCCCAGCTCGAAGAGCACCCCGACGACGATCCCGGTGATGAGCGTCAGAAGAACCTCCGTCGCCCCACCGCCAAGGATGACGGCCGCCGTCGACGTGGCGAGCCCCGAGGCGAGGACGCGAAACGCAGCGCTGTAGAAGGGCGGCTGACGTTCGAGCTCCTCGATTCCGGAGAATGCTTCGGCCGTCGACAGATCACCTCTCGCGATCTGACCGGCGAGCTCGTCGAGCGCGCCGATGCGGTGTAGATCGACCGATCCGACCTCGAGCCTCTCGAGGATCGTCGTGCGCTCACCGTCTTCTTCAAAGGCGCTGATCAGCGACGTCGGCGTCGACAGGAAGTTCGCCTCGAGGCCCAGTCGCCGAGAGACGTTCTCGAGCGCCAGTTCCAGCCGATGCGCCGGCGCACCGAAGCGATGCAGCGCGCTACCGAGACGGACGACGAGCTCCTTGCGTCGAGCGCCCTCGAAGTCCGAGGGCTGCTTCGTCAAACGACGCCCCCCTGCTCGGCGAGAGCCGCACCGCCCAGAGCTCCGGCGAGGTCACCGAGGCTGGAGATCTCGTACTGGACGTCGCTCGCGTCGAAGACCTGAACGCGCTCTCGCACCGTCTGGCGCAGCGGCGTGAGCACCTGATCGCCGAGCGCCGACATTCCGCCGCACAGGACGACGAGCTCCGGATGAAGGATGACGATGGCGTTGGCGACCGCGACTCCCAGAGCCTGGCCGACTCGCTCGATCGCCAGAGCGACCGCGGGGTCCTCCGAAGCGGCGGCGGCCATCGTCTTCGGGGAAACGCGGTGCCAGTCGCCGCCCACCTCTCGCTCGAGAGCGGGCGCCTGATGCGTCAGCAGGAGGCGGATTCCTTCGGCGGTCAGCGCCGGACCGGTCGCCACCGTTTCGACGCAGCCCCGCGCACCGCAGGAACAGTGAATGCCGGAGAGATCGAGGAGCTGATGCCCCAGCTCTCCCGCCGCGCCCTTCGCTCCGAGGCGAAGTCGGCCGTCGACGACGACACCTCCGCCGATCCCGGTGCCCAGCGTCAGAACGATCATCGTCACCCGCTCGAAACGTTGCCCCGCTCCATGGCGCAGCTCGCCGAGCGTGGCCATGCGAGCGTCGTTCAGCAGGTGCGTCGGAATGCCGCCTAGGGCGGCCGAGAGCTCTGCTCCCAGGAGCCGGCCGTGCCACGAGCTCGGAAGATTCGGCAGAAAGCCGGTTCGGCCTTGCTCACGCTCGACGACTCCGGGAAGTCCAACGCCCACGCCGACGCAGGCCCCCTCAGAGACCTCTTTCGCCAGGCGCGCCATCGCCTCGACGGCCTCCTCCGGGCGGGAGGGAGTGCGGATCGAGCCGGAGCCGACCGTCGCACCCTCCCTCCAGGCGACCGCCTGGATGTTCGTGCCGCCGACGTCCAAACCGACATAGCAACGAGCTGCTCTCATCGAACGCCCCTGAAGTGAAGCCTGGGTTTCGCCAAAGGGAGGCCCGCCTCAGCTCTCGCCATGCCGAGGTACGGCCGCATGGCGAGGAGCATGGCTGGACCGCAAAAAAGGGACGGAGTGGTGGCACACCTGCAACCGGCGAGACCATCGCGAAGCATCGAAACCCTCTTGGGAACACACCTGAACGAAACAGCGAGTCCGTGTTGTATCGTCTCACAGCCGTCAGAGCCACTGGTACCAACGGATCTGCGCCTCGAGGCGTCGCCACGAGCCGACTCGGCTCGCACCGAGTGAGGTTCCAGGCCCCTCGAGGGCCGAGACCGCTCCCGAGCCCAGAGAGGCGGAGGCACTCAGCTCGGGTCCGGCGACCTTGATACGGACCGTGGACTCCACCCCCCGAACCCATCGACATCCAGAGAAACCAGCCCGTCGGCGACGCAGCTGGAAACCCTTAGGGAGAGCCGCATGACCGCAGCGCTGGAAGCCGTTCGACTCAGTGTCGAACGATCCAAACAGACCGTCCTGACCGACGTTTCCTTCAGCATTGCTCCGGGTGAGGTCTACGCGCTGCTCGGCGGTAACGGCGCTGGCAAGTCGACGACGCTTCTCACCTTTCTCGGCCTGCTCGAGCCGACCTCTGGAGACGTCCGAGTTCAGGGCAAGCCGGTCCGCGAGGATCTGGCTGCGGCCCGCCGCATCACCGCTTACCTCCCGGAAGCAGCGACCCTTTACGAACATCTCAGTGCTCACGAGAACCTTGCGTACTTTCTGTCTCTTGCGCGAGCCAGAGCCGACAAGGCCGCAGTCGATCAAGCTCTCGATCGTGTCGCGCTGCAGCCGGAGGCGCGCGACCAGCGGCTCAGCTCCTACTCGAAGGGAATGCGCCAAAAGGTGGCGATCGCCCTGGCCCTGCTGCGCGACACGCCGATCCTGCTACTCGACGAGCCGACGTCAGGACTCGACCCGATCGCCATCGACGAGTTCAACACCCTCGTCCGCTCGCTGGCGGACGACGATCGCACCATCCTGATGGTGACGCACGACGTCTACGGCGCATGCCAGGTGGCCGACCGTATCGGGCTCTTGCGCAAAGGCGAGCTCGTCGGCGGCTTCGACCGGCCCGCCGAAGGACGGATCGACACCGAAGCCGTGCATGCGGCCTTCGCCGGCAGGAGCGCGGCATGAACAGAATCTCGACCATCGCCGGCGCCGAGTGGCGTCTCTGGATGCGGTCCAGGTCCGCACTCGCCGCACTTCTCGCCGTCGTACTGATCATCGCTGCCACGAGCGTGCTGACCGCGCTCCGCGTCACCGAAGAGCGCCACGAACGGGAGCATCAACAGGAGGTCGCAGAGGAGACCTTTCTCTCTCAGCCGGCCCGCCATCCGCATCGAATGGTGCACTACGGTCACTACGTCTTCCGCTCCCCACCTCCGCTCGCGATCATCGATCCGGGCGTCGACAGCGTGACCGGCCAGTCGATCTTTCTCGAAGGCCACCGCCAGAACACGGCGATGTTCGCGGACACGCGGGCGAGCGCCGACCTCGGTGGCTTCGAGACTCTGTCGCCGGCCTTCGTCTATCAGCTCCTGATTCCGCTGCTGCTGATCGCCCTCGGGCACGGGGTCTTCGTGCGTGAACGAGAGGCGAGAACGCTGGCGCCCCTTCTTGCGCAGGGCGTTTCGGGTACCTCACTTTTCGCGGGGAAGGCACTGGCTCTGGCGAGTCTCAGCGCGGCCCTGCTCGCACCGCTGCTCATCATGTCGCTGATCGGAGTGGCCTCAGGGGAGAGCGTCGGTGTCTCGCTCGCGGTCGTCGCCACGTACGGCACCTACCTCCTGGTCTGGTCGGCTCTCATCGTTCTGGTTTCGGCCCTGGTCCGCACGAGAGGGGTCGTCCTGGGCCTCCTGGTCTTCGTGTGGCTCGCCTGGTCACTCGTCACGCCGCGTCTCGCCGTGGCCTCAGCCAGCGCTACGGCCCCTTCGCCCGGCAAGCTCGAAACCGACTTCCAGCTCTATGCCGACCTCCGCGAACTCGGTGACGGACACAACGCGGCGGATCCCGCATTCAACGCGCTCCGAGCGAACCTGCTGGCACAGTACGACGTCGACACGGTCGAAGAGCTCCCCGTGAACTTCAGAGGCGTCGTCGCCGAGGAGTCGGAGGCGGACCTCACCGAGGTCATGAACGAGTACGCCGAGCGGCGCATGGGCCTGGAAGTCCAGCAGTCTCGCCACGCGAACGGCTTCGGCTGGCTCTCGCCGATGCTCGCCGTGTCCGAAGCGTCGCGCAAGCTCGCAGGGGTCGACCTCGAAACGCATCATCGGTTTCTTCGAGAAGCCGAAGCGGTCCGCTTCGACTTCGTGCAAGGACTCAACAGGAGCCACGCCGAAGTGCTTTCCTACGCCGATGACATGAACCGCAACCAGAGTGACGAGGCGTCGCGACGAGCTCGCATCTCGCCAGAGAACTGGGCGGTGCTCGACGAGTTTCGGTTCACGGCTGCCGAACCCGGCGACCGCTTTGGCGCGGCCACGCTGCCGCTGACGATGTTGGGCACATGGCTCCTCGCCCTCGTTGCGGCCGGCGGCGTCGCCGGCCTGAGACTGCAGCCTTGAGCGGCCCAGGTGTCGGCGGACCCGGCATGAGCGGATGGGCGCGTGAGCTCTGGTTCCTGTGGCGGGACCGAGCGGCCAGGGTCTGGCTCTTTCTCGGCTTCACCGCAGCAGCCCTCGCCGTTGCCTTCGGCCTGAGCGAGATCACGGCGCAGCGAGACACGATCGAGCGTCTCAGAGCGGCCGACGAGATCGAACGAACCGTTGCCAACGAAGAGCACCGCGACGACTGGGGCAGCGCCGCCTACTACACCTTTCATCTCACCTACGACCCACCCGGAGACTTCGCCTTCGCCGCGCTGGGACAGCGGGACTCGTCGCCGTGGAAGCACCGTGTCCGCATGCTGGCGCTCGAAGGACAGATCCATGAGACCGACGCCGCGAATCCTGACTTTGCTCTGATCGGCCGCTTCGACTTCGCCTTCGTCGCCGCCATGATCGCGCCCCTGATTCTCATCATGCTGCTGCACGACCTTCGCTCCAGCGAGCGAGCGAGCGGTCGGTACGACCTCCTGTGTGCGACGTCTGCGAACGCCCGCGTCCTCTGGCTCACGCGAGCTGCGTGGCGCGTCGGCGCTCTCGCGCTGGTCCTCCTGGCTCCTCTCTGGGTCGCTGGTTTCGCAAGCGGCACGGGCACCGGCAAGCTGTTGACCGCGAGTGTGGCCGCCTTCGCCCACCTTCTGTTCTGGTGGGCCGTCATTACCTGCATCCACACGCGGACCTGGACCTCGACGGTGAACCTGACCGCGCTCATCGGCTTGTGGCTCACCTTCGCCGTGGTTGCCCCGGCCGCGATCAAAGCCGGTGTCGACGCATCGATTCCCGTGCCGGAGGGCGGCGACATCATGCTCACGCAGCGCGAGGCGGTGAACGACGCTTGGGACCTTCCCAAAGAAGCGACGATGACCCCCTTCCTCGAGCGTCATCCCGACATGGCACCCTACGCCGACATCGAAGGCTCCTTCGAGTGGAAGTGGTACTACGCCTTTCAGCAGGTCGGCGACCAGATTGCCGAGCCGCTCTCCACCGCCTATCGAGAGGGAAGGACCCGCCGCGACGCTCTCGCCGGGAGTCTCGCCTGGCTCTCGCCACCGGCGAAGCTGGAGCGAGCCCTGCAGCGCCTGGCCGGTACCGACGCGGCGGCGGCGCTCGCATACGAGGACGAAGTCCGCGCCTTCCACTCCGAGCTCCGGGCCTACTACTACCCGCCGATGTTCCGCGGCGAGCCGGTGACCGACGCCACCCTGGCAGAGCGACCGAACTTCGACTGACCTGCCGTCGGCACGGGTGGGGCCGATGGGCTGCTCCTGGCTCTCGTAGGCCATCGATCGTCGGTTGTCAGACGCTACGGGATGCCGTAACGTGCTCTGCACAACTGACTTGCAGATGCAATTAGCTTGCGGATTTTCCCCGCAGGAATGAAGGAACTACCCCCATGATGCGAATGACAAGAACGGCCTGCGCCTTCTTGACGGCCGGTTCGCTCGTCCTGGCGAGCGCCCCCCTGCTGGCCCAAGAGGGCGAAGAGGCCCAGGAAGATGCCGAGGCGGTCGAAGAGTCGATCTTCGTCGTCGGTGATCGCAAGGCCTACCGAGGCAACTTCGAAGAGGTCGAGATCCCCGCGGCCGATCAGACGATCTCAGAAGAGCTTCTCTTCGAGGTCAACGCAATCAACCTGAACGATGCTCTCGACCTTTCCGCGTCGGTCGCACGGCAGAACAACTTCGGCGGCCTGTGGAACGCTTTCTCCGTCCGCGGCTTCGCCGGCGACATCAACCTACCGAGCGGCTTCCTGGTCAACGGCTTCAACGCCGGCCGCGGCTTCGGCGGACCGCGCGACATCGTCGGTATCGAGTCGGTCGAGGTTCTCAAGGGCCCGCGCTCCGCTCTCTACGGTCGCGGTGAGCCCGGCGGCACGGTCAACCTGATTACCAAGCGTCCGCGCTTCTCGACCGGTGGCTACCTGCGGGGCACGATCGGAAGCTGGGATCAGTACCGCCTCGAAGGCGACTACCAGGCGACCTCCGGTCAGGACCAGGAATTCGCCTTCCGCCTCGTCGGCTTCTACGAGGACGCCGAGAGTTTCCGCGAGACGGTCGAGACCCAGAAGTTCGGTCTCTTCCCCTCGGCCACGTGGAATATTGCCGACAACACCAACGCTACCTACGAGCTCGAATACTCCAACCAGGAAATCCCGTTCGACCGTGGCGTCATCTTCTCGGAAGAGTTCGGTTTCTCGCCGCGAGACACGTTCGTCGGTGAGCCCGGAGACGGTCCCATCGAGACCGAGGTCGTCGGGCATCAGCTCGAGGTGCTCCACAACTTCAACGGAAACTGGAGTCTCCTGGCAGGCGTCGGCTTCCGGTCGACCTCCCTCGAGGGCAACGCATCGGAAACCAACTTCGAAGGCCGCCAGACTTACTTCATCGACGGCCAGACGATCTCTCGCTTCTTCCGTTTTCGCGACTTCGACTCCGACTACACCGTGCTCCGCGCCGAGCTCGCGGGTGAATTCGAGACGGGCTCGCTGCGCCACCGCCTGCTCGTTGGCGGTGACTACGACGAATTCGAGAACGACCTGCTCATCCTGCGCTTCCGCCCTGGCTTCTTCGGCGCCGGCACGGAACTCAGCGACCTGGACCCGGCCGAGTACCTGATCCTCGACGCCTTCAACCCGGTCTACGGCCTCTTCCCGACGCCGATCCCTGGACCGAACACGAACCGCAACGAGGTTCTTACGGGAACCGGCTTCTACTTCCAGGACCAGATCGACATCACCGACAAGTTCCAGATTCGCATCGGCGGTCGCTTCGACGACTTCGAGCAGGATCTGACGAACTTGCGCGCCAACCCGGCGACCACGGTGACGACGTCGGACGACCGTTTCTCGCCGCAGTTCGGTGCGCTGTACCGGATCAACGACGGGTTCACGGTCTACGGCTCTTACGGCGAGGGGTTCCGTCAGCAGACGGGCTCCGACTTCCAGGGCAACCAGTTCGAGCCGAACATCACCGAGTCGGCCGAGATCGGTTTCAAGGCAGACCTCGGCCAGCTCACCGAGTCGGTGCGCGGCTCTCTAAGTGTGACTCTCTTCCAGGTCGATCAGAGCAACTTCCTCGTCAACGACGACCGGCCCGAAGCGGTCGCCGCCGGCTTCTTCTCGTTTCCGGCGGGCGCCGCCGAGAGCACCGGTCTCGAGTTCGATGCGAACCTGACCTTCGACAACGACGTCAACCTGTGGATCTCCTACGCCTACACGGATGCGGAGTTCACGACCAGCAACCCTGACGTCGACGGCTTCGGCGGCATCATCGAAGTCGGCGATCCGCTGATCAACACGCCCGAGCACCAGATCAACGTGCAGGCGAGCAAGGGCTTCGAGATCGCGTCGCGGTCCGCACGGGTCGGCGGCGGTGTTCTCTACACCGACGAGCGCAACGGCTGGGTCGCCTTCGACTTCACTCTTCCGGACTACACGGTCGTTCGCCTCTTCGGCGACATCGAGATCAGCGAAGGCCTCAACCTTCGCCTGGACGTCGACAACGTCTTCGACGAGACGTTCTACACGAACTCCTTCTCCGACGTCTGGGTCGAGCCCGGCACGCCGCGCCGCTTCCGCGTCACGGCTTCCTACGCCTTCTAGGAGCGGTTCTGAGACGGCGTCGCTTTGCGATGCCCATCAGCGGGTCGCAGTCGAAGGATTCGGCCCGCTTTCGTTATGGCCAAGACAACGTCCAGGATCGCTTCGATCGACGTCATGCGTGGCCTCGTGATCGTGCTGATGATGCTCGATCACGTTCGCGAGCGCTTCTACATGCACGTCCGCACCGGTGATCCGATCGCCGACCACATCGGACCGGATCTCTTTTTCACGCGACTGCTCACCCATCTCTGCGCCCCCGTCTTCATCTTTCTCGCCGGAGTGGGGGCCTGGCTGTACGCCCATCCGGGAGAGGGCGAGTCCCGATCGCCATCCGGCTTCCTCTTCCAGCGCGGGCTGGTCCTGCTCCTGATCGAGGTCGTCTTCTACTACCTCGTCTGGGTCGACAGCTATCCGACCTTTCTCTTCCTACAGGTCCTTTGGGCGATCGGCCTGTGCATGATCGCTCTCGCTGCCGCAAGCTGGCTCAACGACTGGATCCTCGGAGGACTCGGTCTCCTGATCGTTCTGGGCCACAACCTGTTGGCGCCGATCGATTTCGAGCCAGGCGACCTGTTGTACATCCCCTGGACGATGCTGCACGACGCTGGCCCGCTCGGCCAGATCGGGCCGTTGACCGTCGAACTCTCGTACCCCGCTCTGCCCTGGTTCGGAGTGATCCTGCTCGGCTACTTCGCGGGGCCGCTGTATGGGAGCGGGGTCGCAGGCCCGGTACGACGCAGGGCGCTGCTGACCGCCAGCGCAGCGGCGCTCGCCGTGCTACTCGTTCTGCGCGGCCTCAACCTGTACGGCGAGACGCACCCATGGTCCGTGAAGGAAACGGGGCTACGGACCGTCATGTCCTTCCTGAACTTCACCAAGTATCCGCCGTCGACCGATTACATCCTGCTCACCCTCGGCGTCGGGCTGGCACTGCTGGCCTGGTTCGATGCGCGGAGCGCGTCCGGACCCGTTGTCAAAGCGCTTGCCGTCTTTGGTTCGGTACCGATGTTCGTCTACCTGCTGCACCTGTACGTGCTGCTCGCAGCGTACTGGTTGCTCTTCGCCGTCTTCGGCCCGACCCACGGCGACCGCTTCGGTCTGAGCAGCGTCGGCTGGATCTGGGTCGGAGCCGTTGCTCTCGCCGTCACGCACTATCCCGTCGCCAGAGCATTTGCCGGCTACAAGCACCGCGAGAAGCGCAACAAGCCCTGGCTCAGCTACTTCTGAGGACCGCGACGCGACAAGTCACCAGTAGCGCGTTCAAGACGGACGAAGCTGCGCCGCGTGGGGCGCTCGAGAGTAGGCGTCGGCCACAAGCGGAAACTCGTCGCCGCATGCGAGCCGCGTCAGTCCTGGCGAGGCACCAGCGCCTCGATCTTGTCCACGGCGTGAACCGGGGCGTTCTCGCCCTTCATCAATTCGGCGATGGCGCCGAGGACGAGGCGGTGCTTCGCCAGCGTGTTCTTGCCTTCGAAAGCCTCGGAGACGACGCGAATCTCGAAGTGCCCCCCCATGCCGGTCGCTTCGACTTCGGCACCGGGCAGCGCGGCTTCGATCGCCTTGCGGATGCGGTCGGTGGTCTCGGCCGCGGGCCGGTTGATCCGTAAGGCCATCTTCAGTACCTCGGTACGGAGGAATCGACCTCGACCGACCAGGCGTCGATGCCGCCCGCGAGGTTGAAGACGCTCTGGAAACCGGAGCTAACCAGCTCCTCTGCAACCGCCTGCGAACGCGAGCCGTGATGGCAGTGCAGGACGATCGTGCGATCGCGCGGAACTCCCTCGAAGTCGCCGATGGTTTCGAGCGGCGTGGCCCCTTCGATCGCGGCCCGCTGACGCTCTTCCTCCGGCCGCACATCGATCAGGAGGAACTCTGCACCGGCCTCGCGCATCCTCGCCAGTTCACCGACGGGGAGCTGCTGTACCGCAGGCGGAGCGTTCGGGTTGTCCACCTTGAGCGCGGCGCCCTGGGGCGTGTCGACCGCATCGATGACGAGACCTTCCGCCCGTGCGAGCGTGTCGAGGTCCATCAACACCTCGATCGGCCCCGCAGGCACACGAGTTTCGTCGCCTTCGGCGGGGCCGACGCCGAAGCTGTGTTGGAAGCGCGCGTCGATGGCAACGTGAATCTCGCTGCCGGGCTGCTGCTGGAGTGCTCCCTGAAAGACCGTCGCGGCGGCGTCGGTCAGCGTCACCGCGGGCGTTTCGCCCGTAGGCCGATCGAGGCCGAGCGCACCGTGCAACTCGCCGCTCTCGTACATCTCCTTGACGATGTCGCAACCGCCCTGGAACTCGCCGCCGATGTAGAGCTGCGGGATCGTCGGCCAGTCGGAGAATTCCTTGATCCCTTCGCGCACCTCCATGTCGGAGAGCACGTCGAAGGTCGTGTAATCCGCCAGCACGCGGTCGAGAACCTGCGTGATTTGGGCCGAGAAGCCACACTGCGGCTGGCCGCGATGCCCCTTCATGAAGAGCACGACGGAATCGCTGGTGATGATGGAGGTCAGACGATCGTTGAGTTCGGGGGGAAGAGCCATGGCGCTCCTTCGCGGGGCGGGGATGGGTGAATCGTTCGCGCCGTATCCTATCCCGACTCGATGCCCTTCACGGGGCCGAGGCGGTGCGCAGCGAACGGAAGGAGGTCAAACGCTGTCGGATCCTGAAGACCGGTGCTCCCTCCTCCAGCGATGCGCCGTCGAGCCGCCGCAGCATCTCCTGTTCCGCCCGCCGAATCCCGCTCGATCCGCTCGGCCAGGTCCGGGAAAGCGTCGACCTCCTCCGTACGCCTTCGGCTCCTGACCATGAGCCTCAGAGAGCGACACGAAACCCCGGCCGTGCTCGGTCAGCTCGAGAAGACCCTTCGGCAATCCTCGGGGGCGTTTCGTCGAACGACACGAACCCGCCACTTGCTCGTGTCTTCACGATCGTTCGACAGCCTCGGAAACTCCTCGAGCCTCTTCGCGTCGAAAAAACGGATGCGGCCCGTGCAAAAGGACGCCGAGCGCAGTGAGCGACTCGTCCAGGAAGCGAGGCCCTACGGGGCGCTACCTCGGGAAGCACCTGTTGAATCGAACGGGGCAACCCACAAGGGCGCCTCGCCATGAAGGCCTCAAGCTCCGGTCGACGTGCGAGTTCAGTGACGACGTTCTGCGGTACCTGAAGCAAGCCGGCGGAGACCTGCTGGTCCGCGACGCGAAGCTCGTCAGCTGCAGGCGGCGCCTCGCTCGCGGCCTCGTCTTTCGAAAGAGGGTCCCTCAGGGTCCCGTGGTTCGCTGATCGCACGAGAGGTCCTCACCCCGAGCCCGCGGTCCGGTAGAGTCTCCCCTCCGGCAAGTTGGACCATCTCGGAAAGGGCTCTCCGTGGACAGAAAAATCCGCATGGGTATGGTCGGCGGCGGTCGCGACGCTTTCATCGGTGCGGTTCATCGCACCGCGGCCGTCCTCGATCACCAGATCGAGCTGGTCAGCGGCGCCTTCAGCTCGGACCCCGACCGCTCGAGGGCCTCGGGAGCCGACCTCTTCCTCCCCGCAGAGCGGTGCTACGGAGACTTCGAGGAGATGATGAGGGCAGAGTCTGAACTTCCCCCGGGCGAAGCGATGGACTTCGTGGCCATCGTGACGCCGAACCACCTGCATGCCCCGGTGGCCCACGCCGCTCTCGAAGCGGGCTTTCACGTCATGAGCGACAAGCCCATGACGCGAACTCTCGAAGAAGCCGAGCGCCTCACGGCCGCGGTCGAAGGTAGCGGGCGCCTCTTCGGTCTCACGCACAACTACACCGGCTACCCCATGGTGAAGGAGGCGCGAGAGCGTGTGCGGCGAGGCGATCTCGGAACGATTCGAAAGGTCGTCGTCGAGTACCCTCAGGGGTGGCTCGCGGCGCGCCTCGAGGCTTCCGGACAGAAGCAGGCGGACTGGCGCACGGATCCGGAACGCGCTGGAATCAGCTGCTGCATGGGTGATATCGGCACGCACGCGGAGAACCTCGCGGAGTACGTCACGGGCCTTCGCATCGAAGCGCTGTGCGCGGACCTCTCGACGTTCGTCGACGGGCGCCCACTGGACGACGACGGCAGTGTGCTGCTGCGCTTCGCGGGCGGCGCGAGGGGTGTGCTGTACGCCAGCCAGGTGTCGGTCGACGAAGAAAACGCACTCGCTCTGCGTGTGTACGGCGAAGAGGGGGGCCTGGAGTGGCACCAGGAAGAGCCGAACACGCTCCTCGTCAAGCACCTCGACCGCCCTCGAGAGATCGTGCGCACTGCAGGTCAGGGCCTGAGCGACGTCGCCCAGGCCGCCACGCGACTGCCCGCAGGACACCCCGAAGGCTTCCTCGAGGCGTTCGCCAACCTCTACACCGCGTTCGCGCACGGGATTCGAGCACACGCCAACAATCCTTCGAGCGTTCAGCTCGACGTGCCGAGCGTGCACGACGGTTTGCGCGGCATGCAGTTCATCCAAGCCGTCGTCGACAGCAGCAACAGCGAGCAAAAGTGGTGGCCGATGCCCTGAACGGCCTCGCTGCCTCAACGAAATCAAGGATCGGAGCCGATTCATGTCTCGACCCGTCACTCTCTTTACCGGCCAGTGGGCCGATCTGCCTCTCGAGCAGCTCTGCGTCAAGGCGCGCGACTTCGGCTACGACGGTCTGGAGCTGGCCTGCTGGGGCGATCACATCGAGCCGACGTCGTGCGATGAGGCCTACGCCAAAGCCAAGCGAGAGCTTCTGGCATCGCACGATCTCGAGCTCCACGCGATCTCCAACCATCTCGTCGGCCAGGCCGTCTGTGACCGGATCGACGAACGCCATGAGTCGATTCTTCCGGCTCACGTCTGGGGCGACGGCGATCCTGAGGGCGTGCGACAGCGAGCAGCGGACGAGCTGATTGCGACGGCGCGCGCCGCGAAGGCTCTGGGCGTCAACGTGGTCAACGGCTTCACCGGCAGTCCGATCTGGCACCTGCTGTACAGCTTTCCACCGGTCGCCGACGCCACGATCGACGCCGGCTTCGACGAGTTCGCCCGGCGCTTCGGGCCGATCATGGACGAGTACCAGGCGCTCGACGTGCGTTTTGCCCTCGAAGTGCATCCGACGGAGATCGCCTTCGACATCGTCACGGCGGAGCGAGCGCTCGACGCCCTGGGGAATCACCCGGCGTTCGGCTTCAACTACGATCCGAGCCACCTCGGGTACCAGGGCGTCGACTACGTCGGCTTCATCCGCAACTTCCCCGACCGGATCTACCACGTGCACATCAAGGATGTGTTCTGGTCGGAAGCTCCCAAGCCCTGCGGCGTCTTCGGCGGCCATCTCGGTTTCGGCGACGCCCGCCGCTACTGGGACTTCCGCTCGCCCGGCCGCGGCACGGTCGACTTCGAAGAGATCATTCGCGCCCTCAACGACATCGGCTACGACGGGCCGCTGTCGGTGGAATGGGAGGACTCAGGCATGGACCGGGAGCACGGCGCAACGGAGGCCGCAGCCTTCGTTCAGGACCTCGACTTCGAACCGTCGACCATCGCCTTCGATGCCGCCTTCGAGGAGAGCTGAATTGACGGTCTACTTTCCGGAGGTCGAGGATCGAGTCCCCTTCGAGGGACCGCAGTCACGCAACCCGCTGGCCTTCCGCTGGTACGACCGGAAGCGCCGCGTCGCCGGCAAGTCGATGGAAGCGCACCTCAAATTCGCGGTCGCCTACTGGCACACCTTCAAAGGTGCGGGGAGCGACCCCTTCGGTGCCGATCCGGTCTACGACCGCCCCTGGGACCAGGGCGAAACTCCCCTGCAGGTCGCGGAGCAGACCCTCGACGCCGCCTTCGAGTTCTTCACCAAACTCGGTGTCGGCTACTACTGCTTTCACGATCGCGATCTCGCACCCGAGGGTGAGACTGCCGCTGAAACGAAGCGCAACCTGGAAAGACTCGTCAGAGCTGCGCGAAAGAAGCAGGAAGAGACGGGAGTCCAGCTCCTGTGGGGCACGGCGAACCTCTTCAGCCACCCCCGCTACACGCACGGCGCCGCGACCAATCCGGATCCCCTCGTCGTCGCCCACGCTGCCGCACAGGTCCGGCAGGCGCTCGATGCGACCGTGCGCCTGGGAGGTACCGGCTATGTCTTCTGGGGAGGCCGCGAGGGCTACACGTCGCTCTTGAACACCGACATGAAGCAGGAGCGTGAGCAACTCGCCGCGTTTCTTCACATGGCGGTCGAGCACGCCCGCAAGCGGCGCTTCCGAGGCAAGCTCTTCCTCGAACCGAAGGCCAAAGAGCCTTCGGTGCACCAGTACGACTTCGACTGCGCTCACTGCCTCAACTTCCTGCGCGAGTTCGACCTGACCGACAGCGTTCAGCTCAACGTCGAAGCGAACCACGCCACGCTGGCGACGCACAGCTTCGAGCATGAGCTGAGGACGGCCTCGGACGCTGGAATGCTCGGCAGCCTCGACATCAACACCGGCCTCGAGGGCGTCGGTTGGGACACCGACAACTTCGCCATGGATCTGCGCGAATGCGTGCTCGCCCTGCAGGTGGTCCTCGCTCAGGGGGGTCTTCCCCACGGCGGCCTGAACTTCGACGCCAAGGTGCGTCGCGGCTCGTTCGATACGGTGGATCTCTTTCACGCCCACATCGGCAGCATGGACACCTTCGCCCGGGCGCTGCTGGTTGTCGACCGGATGCGCAAGGATGGCGTGCTGGGACCGCGGGGGCGCCGCCTGAAGTCACGCTATGCCGGCTTTCGCCGCGGCTACGGCAAGAGATTCCTGCGTCGGGAGACGACGCTCCAGGAGCTCGAAGCGATCGCCGCCGAGCGCGGCGAGCCCGAGCGCACCAGCGGGCGCCAGGAAGAGCTCGAGCAAATCCTCAACGACTACCTCTACTGCACCGAGCTGTGAGCGTTCTCGGCCTCGGGATCGACGCCAGCACGCAAAGCCTGACGCTTCTGGTCCTCGACGCCTCGAGCGCAGAGATCGTCGCGCGCTCTTCGGTACGTTTCGACGACGATCTTCCGGGTTGGGGCACGCTGGGTGGGCAGCTGCCGAATCAGGACGAGCGCATCGGTGAAGCGCCGCCGCTGCTCTGGATCGAGGCGCTCGACCTGGCTCTTCGGAAGCTCAGCGCGAACGTCGATCTGAGTCTCGTGCGGGCGGTGGCGGTCGCAGGACAGCAGCACGGCTCTGTTTATCTGAACGGATCGGCTGAAAGAACACTCGGGACGCTGACGCCGACGCTTCCCGCGAGCCAGCAGCTGCGATCGGCTCTCGCGCGCCCGGTGGCGCCGCTTTGGACCGACTCCCGAACGAGCGTCGAGTGCGGGGAGATCCGCGGACACCTGGGAGGAGCCACGTCGGCGGCGAAGCTCACCGGCTCGGATCTGTACGAGCGCTTCACCGGACCCCAGATCCGCTGGTTTGCCAAGAATGAGCCGGAAGCCTGGACCGACACGAGCCACGTTGCGCTCGTCAGCTCATTCCTGACCGGAGTCCTGGCGGGACGACTGGCGCCGCTGGACTGGGGAGACGCTGCCGGTACGAACCTCATGAACGTGCGCCGGGGCGCATGGTCGAGCACCGCGATCGAGGCGACGGTAGCGGACCTGGAGCGACGACTCCCCGACCTCGAACCACCGGCTCACTGCGCCGGCAGCCTGTCGCCCTACTTTTGCGAGCGCTTCGGACTTCCAGCAGGATGCCGGGTCGGCATCGGTGTCGGGGACAACCCGGCGGCAGCTCTGGGAGCCGGGCTCCGAGAGCCGGGCCAGGCTCTGCTGAGCCTCGGAACGAGCGACACCGTCTCGGTCCTCGGACGGGACCTCCCGGCCGTCGAGCACGGCCACCTTTTCGTGGCACCGTCGGGGCACGACCTTGCGCTGCTCTGCTTTCGGAACGGCTCGCTGGCCCGCGAGGCGGTGCGTGACCGGTTCGGGCTCGACTGGGCCGGCTTCGACGAAACCGTCCTTGGCACGCCGCCGGGCTGCGAAGGCCACCACCTTCTACCCTGGTTCGAGCCCGAAATCGTGCCGCGCACTGTCGGACAGGGCGCCGTCCATTCCCCTGGCTTCCCGACGGAAGACGCAGGTACCTACTGCCGCGCTCTTCTCGAAGGACAGGCGATGGCCATCGAGCGACATCTCAGTCCTCTCGGCCGCCTCACGGAGCTTCGCGCAGTGGGCGGCGGAAGTCAGAGTCGAGCGCTGCTCCAGGTCGTCGCCGACGTTCTCGACTGTCCCGTCCAGCCGCACTCGACCCCAGACGGCGCAGGGCTTGGCGCTGCACTCCAGGCCTTGCGTTTCGTGCTTTCCCGCGACGCTTGGGAAGAGCTGGCCGACTCGGCGACCGCCGTCACCGCGCCCCGGATCAACCCACGCCAGGCCGAGGTCTACGTCGCCCTCAAGGAGGCCTCTCGCCGCCTCGCGAGCGAAGCGCTGGCGTCGCGTTCGGCGATCGCGGAAGCGTCTTGAGTCGGGCGGCCGACTCCGTCAGCCGAGCGGCTTCGACACCTCGCTGACGATCTTCCAGCCCCCAGCCTCGTTCGCCAGGGTCAACGTCTTGAGGACCTTGTCGGACATGCTGTCCGAGCTGTATTCCTGGCGAAGGACGGCGGTGGCCCGCTCACCGTCGACGCTGACCTCGAGCTGGTCGACCGTGACGGTGACGCTGTTCGGAGCGCTGACGCGGTCGCGCCGGTAGGCAGCCCACTGGGCACGGCTCGCCCCGTTGTTGGGCTTGAAACTCTGTGAGTAGGTAGAGAGGTAGCCCTCGACGTCCTGGCGGGACCAGGCCGCAGCCCAACCCCGGACCGCCGCACCCACCTCCTCGGAGAGCGTCGACGTCGCCACCAGAGGCGCCGGCTCCAAGCGCGTTGCGTCGGCAGCCCGCTCGAGGGCTTCGACAGGAGCTTCGAGTTCCGCCGTTTCGGTGGCTTCGACCGCTGACGGATCCACAACGTCCCCGGGCTCAGCGGTGGAGGCCTCGGAAGCAACCACCGACGCCGGCGCACTCACGCCCTCCGCCGGAGCGCTGGGCTCCGTCGCCGAGGGCTGCAGGGCAACGGCCGGTGCCGACTCTCCCAACTTCAAACGCCCTTCCTGGCGGAACCAGAGGACAGCGAACGCGGCCCAGAGGATCGCCGCGACGACGAAGAGGCCGCGGATGGCGTTGGCGGAGAAGATCCCCGACGCCTTCTTCTTGGCGCTCGAGCCAGCGAAGGCGATGGTGGGAGCTTCGACCGAATCGACCGAGTCGCTCCACTCAGCGAGGTCTCCGCTCGACAGCACCGCAACGGCGGCGTCTTCCTCGACCTGCGGCTCGGCGACGTAGGACCCCGCCGGCTCGGCGTTCTCTTCGTCGACGGTTGCGATCGCCGCTTCGTCAGACGCGCCCGGACGTGCGAGAGCGGCGCCGCTGAGGACCTCATCGAGCGTTGCGTCTGTCTCGTGGAGAGCCCTCTCGTCTTCGAGCTCCGACTTGACGAGCTCGAGAGGCATGGTGCGGCGCGGATCACTGGACGTCGCCTCGGGCTGATGCTCATCGAAGAGGTCCTCGGCCGTTGGTACATCACCAACCCCGCTTACCTCGATCGACTGGGTCGCCGCCATACTGGGTTCTTCGCCGGTGTCGACGCTGGCTGCCACTTCTTCGAGATGGAGCAGTCCTGAGTCGGCTCCAATCGCGGTCCCTTCGTCGAGTTCGATCGAGGTCGTCACGGAGACCGTGGGCTCTCGGTGGGCTGCGGGCATGCGCGCCTCGGCAGCAGCCGCAGCACCATCGAGAAGCTCCTCGGGTACCAGGTCGCGGCCCAGCACGAACTCCTTCGAGACTCCGCCGGAGCGGTTGGAGGCTTTGGGCTGTTGCGGTTCCGGACTCATCGGCTTCTCCTCATGAGGCGCTTCAACAGGGCTGGCCTCTCCCTTCGGTGCTTCGATCGCTACGGTCTCGGCGGCGACGACAGTGTCCGACACCGCGTCCGGCTCGGCGGACTCCGTCTCCCGTTGCTGCGAGTCGACTGACGGCCCCTCTGCCTGGGCTGGCTCGGGATGGAAGGATGCAGTCCCAGAAGCCGCAACCGTCTCCTGTGCGGGCGCCTCCGCCTCGGAAGTCTCCGGCTCGCCTTCCTCGAGAGCGATCATCGGCTCGTTCGAAGAATCCTCGTCTTCGACTCCCGTTGCGTCCTCGAGGTCAGCCAGCGAAGGCACCTCGGTCCCCTCTGGAGCGCAGCGTGCCTCACCTGCCTTGGCGACGAGCACCTCGGACTTGGCCGGTGCGCTGGGCCGGTCCGCCACCAGGCGCAACCGCCCAGAGATCGGCTCCGCCTCGAAAGCAACCGACTCGGGCGCACCGCCTGCGAGGGCGACGTACTCCGCCAGATCCGCGTCGACGTCGACCGGACGAGTTCCCGACGTGGCGGCAACCTCCAGCGCCTCCGTGGCTTCGGCGGCGACTTCGGCCTGTGCTGCTTCTGCGGCGACGACGTCGTTCGCCGGCATCTCCGCAGGCTCGTCTTCGTCCGACTCGAACAGAAGGATGGGAGCGCTGTCCTTGACCTTGACCGAGCCCGTCTCGCTGCGGTACTCCAAGGGCAGCGGATGCAGCGGAATCGGCCGGCTTTCCTCCGCATCGTCGAGGCAGTTCAACAGCGCTCGGCGGAAGACGCCAAGAGACGCCGGCCGACGCGTCGCCGCTCGATGGAGCGCGCTCTCGAGCACGAGCCGAAGGCCCTCGGAACCGCGGAGTTCCTGACGCACTTCATCGGAAAAGCCGACGAAAGGCACAGGCGTGCCGGCCCCCTCGACCTTCACATCCAAGAGCTGGCAGGTGGTCGAGGCGAGCGAATAGAGGTCACAGCGCCACAGAGCACCGCCGGACGCGAGCTGTGTCGAGAGTTCGGGAGCGCTCCTCTGCAAGCTGCCACTGTCGACCAGGTAGCCCGAGGCGAGGCCGAGCAGCTGCACGCGCCCCGTCGCGTCGACCATCAGATTGTTCGGCCGGAGATTCAGGTGCGCAAGACCGTAGCGTGCCATCGATTCGAGCACGCTGACGACCTGCGTGGCGTAGTTCAGGACGGTCTGCGGAGGAACTTCGAGAGAAGCCTCCAGAACGTGCCCCTCGACCCACTCCGAGACGAGAAAGACGGCGCCTCCGCCGATGCGCCCGACCTCGAGGATGCGCGGGACCGAAGGATGTCCAGCGCTCTTCAGGCCCGTGAGAGCGTTGAACACGCGATCGACGACCCGCTCGGATCGAGGGCGATTCTCCTCGAGCGTGCCGACGATCTTGATGGCGACAGGGCGGCCGGAGCGAGGATCGCGTCCTCGAAGCACGACGACTCTCGGCGCCGAGCTCACGGTCTCCAGAGGGCCGTAGGAATGAAGGGCTGGCGGCATGGCGTCCGCTGGGAAAGACACTTCTTGCATAGGATCAGAAAAACGCAGCAAATCAGGATTTCGTGAAGCGTGCGAGCCTCCGCACGTTCGAGAAAGTAGCAATTCTTCTGCCAGAAAGATCTGGACATCTGGGGCGATCTCACGAGGTTCACGAGGTATATCGCTCCGCCGAACGCCAAAATTCGGCACCTTGGCGACAAATCGGTCCAGTTCTCGCGGTTTTTCGGGCTCCATCGACTCGCCAGGACGAGGCTAGACTGCCCCCATGAACCTCGACCCCTCGCTTCCTCACCCACCGAGGCCCCATCTCGCCTACTGCCTCCTGGTTCTCACTCTGGCTGCGTGCCTTCCCGAGGCCGAGCCAGCCTGGGACCCGAGCACAACGAAGGCAACGATCGGCGCGTCGACGCCAGAGGCTTCCCCGACTCGCTCGGCCAACGGGCACGCCAACCAGGCGATCCTCGACGCCTGGGCCGCCGGGCGCTCGGATGTGTGGCTCGAAGGATCGGGCGAGGTCGTTCGGCTCCTGCGCGACGACCTCGAAGGATCGAGGCACCAGCGCCTGATCGTCGAAGTGGCCGAAGGACACACGATCCTGGTGAGTCACAACATCGACCTCGCACCGAAGGTGCCTCTGAGGCAGGGGCAGTGGATCACCTTTCGCGGCGAGTACGAGTGGAATGACCGCGGCGGCGTCGTGCACTGGACTCATCACGACCCGCGAGGACGGCGTGAGGGGGGCTGGATCGAGAGCGACGGCGAGCGCTACCGATGAAGCCCAGCGCTTGATTCGAGCCCCTTCGAAAGGCGACAATCACGTATGCCCGAAAGACGCCTCCATCGCCGCTGGTCAAGGCGCGCGCGGGTCCAGTTCTGGCGCCGCGACGAGCCGGACAGCGTGCTGCGAGGCTACACCTCGGACCTCTCGAAGTCTGGGGCCTTCGTGACCACGGAAAAGCCGGTGGGGCGCAACGGCCGCATCCAGATGAGGATCGACACCGGCCGTGGCCACTACCTCCTGGAGGGCGTCGTCGCCCGGTCGGTGCTCGTCCACAAGGAGCTGGCGCGGGTGAAGCCGGGCGGGATGGGGGTCCGGTTCCTACGAGTCGACGAACTCGTCGCAGAGCTCCTCAAGACCGCCGCAGCCGACCTGCAGAGCTCGGCTCCTGGGACTCCGGAGCTCTCGGCCCACCAGATCGAGACGGCCGAAGCCTCGAGCCGTACGGAGGCAGAGGGGACGTTCGAGGTCGATCTGAGCTCGGTCGAGCGCTTCCTGCGAGTCTGGGATCAGGACATCTCCGTCGGCGGACTCTTCGTCGAAACGGACACCCCAGCCGAGGCCGAGTCCACCGTTCAGCTTCTGATCCGAACGCCCGCAGCGGAGGAGCCCTTCGAAGCGCTGGCCAGCGTGGTCCAGGTCTTCGAGCCAGGG
>JBCCLJ010000073.1:0-28514 GCA_039026915.1 Acidobacteriota bacterium | reverse complement strand
CTTGGGCCTGTCGGCTCAGGCGGCACAAGACCTCGTAGAGAGGGCGTCGCGCGCTGCGACTGCAGGACGCGGAGAGCCCGCCTTCGACTGGGTCGCTCGACTCCTGGCCGAATTCCCGGGCGATCCGATGTGCATCACGCCGCTCTTTCTCAACGTCGTACATCTTGAGCCGGGCGAGTCTCTCTATGCAGAAGCCGGAGTCCTGCACTCCTACCTCTCCGGCACGACGATCGAGATCATGGCCAACTCGGACAACGTCGTCCGTGCCGGTCTGACCTCGAAGCACATCGACACCGCCGAGCTCCTGGGGATCCTGGACTTCTCGGAGGTGAGCGTCGCCGTCAGCGCCGGATCCTGCCGGGATGTGCCGGGCGGACGCCGCTGGAGCTATGACAGCCCGGCCCCGGAGTTCCATCTGCAGCGGATCGAGCTCGGAGGAAGCATGGCGATCGACGCCTTCGACAGTCTCGCGATTCTCGTCTGTACGAGCGGCGCGTGCCGAGTGGGTCGGCCCGAACTCCCCTCCGAGACGGCGATCCGCTTGTCTTCGGGAGAGTGTGCGCTGATCCCTCGGTCCGTCGCACTATCGCTCGAGGGCGAAGCCGCCCTCTTCCTCGCGTCCGTACCGTAGAGCCAGCAACAGCGGGCCCATGCCTCACGCCGGATCGAGCTCGCGCTGCCTGCGGCGCTCCTTCTTGCGGCGCTTCTTCCGTTCGCGCTTGCGACGCTCCTTGGCGTCACCGCGGGAGCGCGTCTGCAGCAGAATCCCCAGCAGTGCTGCACCGAGCCACGAGGCCAGGGCGACCGGCCCGGCGAAACCCGCAGCCTCGACCAGGAGGGAGGCACCGACGAACGACGAGAGAACCACCAGGGTCGCGCCGAACAGGGCCCTCATCAGAAACGCCCCGAGGAAGCCCGAGAGCACGACGAGAACCACCTCGAGGCCGCCGAGGTGCACCGCACCTGCGCTCACCAGCCACCAGCTGACGAACAGCCCCAGAACGAAACCGGCGACGCTGAGCAGCATCTTCTGAACGAAGAACGCCAGCATGGCGGCCATCACGCCGAGGAGAACGCCGGCCCCCAATTGCAGCTGCGGACCAGCATCGAGGAGCGGGGCGAGGCTCCAGCCGAAGGTGAAACCGGCGGCGCCGAGCGCCAGCGCGTAGAGACGACGACCGAAGAGGAGCAGAACCAGCCCCGCGACCGCCAGCCAGACCCGCGGATCGAAGGACGTAGGATCGACCGAGACCGACGACATGGCGCCGAAATCGATCTGGGCAAAGGTGTCTCGCAGTCTTTCCACTAGCTCACTCATCGTCCGCTGTTCTCCTGCAGTCCAACGATCCTACGGCACCGGTCTCCCTGAAGTTTCGATTCGGCGTCCCTACGGTCCCGTAAACGACGAAACCTCCCCGACCCAGGGGACGGGGAGGTTCGAAGGGCTCCGCTTCGGAGAGCGGAACGAACGGGCTTCAGTTGTTGACGAGCGTCTGGATTGCCTCGGGCAGCTCGAAGACGGACTCGTCGACGTCACCGAAGGTGACCTCGTTCATGTTCATGGTCATCTCCATGCCCATCATCTTCTGCACCATCTTGGTGGGTACCTTGAAGCCGTTGAAATCCTTGTACTCACGGATCTCGGAGACGACCATCATCGTGCCCATCTCGCTCGTCTGCTCGGCCTCGGATCCGATCATCAGACCGCTCTTGGCCGAGAAGTACTGGAAGCTCTCCTTGCCGTCGGTGTCGACGAGACGGACCTTGTAGGCCTCTTCGTCTGCAAAGGTGAGCGACTCGACCGTCTCCTGGGTCGGGTAGAGCTCGTCGTACTTGAGGTCGGAGTAGAGATCGGCCTGCTTCTGGACGTCTTTGAGCTGGTCGCCGTCGAGCAGCATGGCGCCGGTCATCGGGTTGAGCACCCAGCCGGTCTCACCGTTGAAGCCGGTGGTGATCTCGCCCATGTTCGGGATCGTCATCTTCATGTAGAGCTGGTTCGGCGCCTTCTGCACCATCTCCATCTCCATGGTCATTCCCATGGCCGGGTTCTCCATCGAACCGAGAACGCGCATCGACTCGACGGCCTTGATCTTGTCTTCGCCGCCGATGGCCTGGAGGTACTTGCTGATCAGGTCCTTCGCCGCCGGCAGATCCTGCGCGCCGGCGAGGCCGGTACAGAGCAGACCTGCAAGCGCGACGGCGACGATCTTCGTCTTGTGGAGTTTCATCGTTTTCCTCTCATCGCCCGTCAGGGGCGATCGTTGTTGTTCGCTATCGCGAGCTGTTGTTTCTTGTCGGATCAGTGAAGGTGGGGCCGAGCGCGTCCGCTATCGGTCGGCGGTCGGCTCGGAGTCCTGCTCTGCGAGCCAGGAGAGAGCCGCCTCGAGGACGACGTCCTTGCCGGAGCGAAGACCGTCCTCGGTGAGCGGCACCGGCTGATCGGGCACCACGCCTTCTCCCTCGACACGCTCACCGTTCGGCCTCAGTAGATCAGCCATTGCGTGCATCAGGTAGTCCCCGTTGGGGAGCTCTTCGATCACGGCAGGCAGCGCTGCCGCCATGGAGCGCTCACCGAAGATGCGCGCACGTCCGAGATCCTGCATCCCGGCGGCGAAGATTTCCGAGGTGCTGGCGCTGAACTGGTCGATCAGAATAGCGACCGGCCCGGCGTACGTGTCGATCTTGGCGCCGTCGCGCGAAACCGTGCGCGGATTGATACGCAGATGGATCTCGTCGCGCCGCGTCTTGAGAGTGCCGAGGTTCTGCGCCTCGTCGACGAAGTAGCCGGCAAAGCCGGCGGAGAGACCGGCGACGCCGCCCGGGTTGCCGCGCAGATCGAGGATCATGCCCTCGACCTTCGACATCTCGATGACGGCCTCCTCGAACTGCTGCGCGGCGGGCATCATCCAGGTGTTGAAGCGGATCAGGCCAAAGGTGTTCGGCTGGCGCTCGAGATAGTCCGTGGCGAAGCGAAACTGCATGGGCGGCAGGTTGCCGAAGCTGACGGTCTGCGCGTCCGACGGAATCGCGAAATCGAGGTCGAAGGCGTGCTCGGCGCCCTGGTGATCGCGAAAGAGCACCGACACCGAATCACCCGGGTCACCGCTCAACATCCCGGTGAGGACTTCCCAGCCGAGACGTCCCTGCATGCGCTCGGAGAGCTCGTCTCCCAGGCACGGCAGAATGTCGGCCACCGCCTGCTCCCCGACGCGCTCGACGGTCCATCCCGTGCGCACTCCGGCGCGGTCGGCCGCGGCTCCTTCATCGACCGCGGTCACGAAGGCGCCACTCTCGAGATAGCGGACGTCGATGCCGGCGGTCGCGTCGCCCGGTGCTCCTTCAGACTCGAGAATCTCCTGCAGACGCTCGCTGAAGGCGAGGGCACACTCCGGACCGCCGGTGCGCTTCGTCGGCGTCTCGTTGCGAGCCGGGATGACGCCAAAGTGAGACTGCCCGAGCCGGCCGACCATCTCGCGGAGGATCTTGCGCAGCGCCTTACGGTTCTCGGCCTCTGCGGCGCGCGGCCTGAGCTCGTCTTTGACGCCCTGCCAGTCCAGACCGCCGAAGTCCTCGTCCCAGTAGCGCTGGTTGATCAGCTCCCAGGCGCGGTCGAAGGTCTCGAGGTTCAGGTCACGCTGAGCGTCGTCGGCGAAGGCCGAACCCGCCAGCGAGACCGCCGTCAAGGCGCCAGCAGCGGCGCTCAGTCGAAGGACGCGAGTCCAACGGTCGAATCGAGTCATTTCTTGATGCTCCTCAGTCGCTTGGAGGCGACATATGTACGTGGGCAAATGCTATCGCGGGGGAAAACTTCCCGTCCGATCAGGGCCTTCTCGAACAGGATTTGCTGGCCCTGGGCGTACAATCGCATAACTGTTTGCATACACCCAAACAGTACGAGAGGGCTCCTCGAGAGGTTTCAAGCGAGGCTCGATTCCTGGACTCCGTTAACTCGATTGCCTCGAGCCCGTACTGTCTGAACAACCGTCTTTCCTTCCCCCGACTTCCGAGAGGCCAAAAATGCTGGAAATACAAAACCTGGTGAAGGTCTATCCAGGACCGGTAGCAGCACTGCAGGGAGTTTCGCTCGAGATTCCCAAGGGGATGTTCGGACTGCTGGGCCCCAACGGTGCCGGCAAGACGACGCTGATGAGAATCCTGTCGGGCCTGCTGCAACCCACTTCGGGGCGCGTCCTGCTTGGCGGCGATGACGTCACCGCGGATCCGAGCCTGGTCTGGAACCGCCTGGGCTACCTGCCACAGGCCTTCGGTTTCTACCCTCATCTCACGGGAGAAGCGATGCTCCTCCACCTTCTCAAGCTCAAGGGCATCGAGGCCCCACAGGGCCTCAAGGAGCTCACCGGGGAGCTGCTGGAGAGAGTCAATCTGACCTTTGCGGCAAAGCGCAAGGTCAAGGGCTACTCCGGCGGCATGCGCCAACGGCTCGGCATCGCCCAGGCGATCGCCGGTAATCCGGAACTGATCATCGTCGACGAGCCGACGGCGGGCCTCGACCCTGAGGAACGGCTGCGCTTCTACCGCATCCTGGCGGAACTGGCGGAGGATCGCACGGTGCTGCTCTCGACGCACATCGTCGAAGACGTGGCGGTGCTCTGCCCCCGCTTCGCGGTCATCCGCTCGGGTCAGCTGCTGACGACCACCACGCCCGCGGCAGCGCGCGAGGAGCTCGAGGGCCACATCTACGAAGGCGTCGTCACCACACTGGAGCTCGATGCTCTGCGCACGGAGCGCACCGTCACGCAGGCGCATCTCGTCGAGGGGCGCAATCTGGTGCGGCTCTACGAACCGACCGGCGGGCCGCCGGAAGGCTTCAATCCGGTCACGGCGACGCTCGAAGACGCCTACCTCGTCCTGATGCAGAGCGGCCAGCTCGGAGCCGCAGCCGCCGAAGCGCCCGGCGTCGAGGTCGCTGCATCGTGAGCCTCTCCCGTCTCTTTGCGGTCGCGAGTCTCGAGCTGCGCTCACACGTCAAGCGACCGATGTTCTGGGTGCTTCTCGGACTCATGCTGCTGATGTCGTGGGGACTCAGCACCGGCAACGTCACCATCTCGAGCGGCGACAGTTCGGTCGGCGGCGCCAAGGCGTGGCTGAACTCGGAGTTCGCCGTCGCGCGCATCTTCGCCATCGTCGCCTTCCTCTTCTACACCTTCTTCGCCTCGGTCGCCTCGGGAATGAGCGTCATTCAGGACGAAGAACACCGCGTGCTCGAAATCCTCAGCAGCACGGCGCTCAAGCCCGTCGAGTACATCTGGGGCAAGTTCCTGGGCGTCTTCGGTGCTTACGTTCTTCTGCTGACGGTGCACATGACGGCGACCGGCTTCCTCTTCGAGCTCTGGCCCTCGGCGAACTTCGACGAGATCCACGGTCCCTTCCGACTGACGACCTACCTGATTCCCGCCCTGACCTTCACCCTGCCGACGCTGCTCTTCTTTTCGGGCCTCAGCTTCGCGGTCGGAGAGCGCACGCGCAAAGCGATCCTCGTCATGGTCATCCCGGTGGCCTTCGTCGTCATCGGACTCTTCTTCCTGATCAGCTGGTCGCCGTCCTGGCTCGACCCGCAGATCAACCGACTGCTGCAGATCATCGAGCCGTCGGGCTATCGCTGGCTCAATGAGACCTGGCTCGAGGTCGACCGCGGCGTCGACTTCTACAACAGGAGCCACATCCCGTTCGACACCACCTTCCTGTTGAACCGCCTGTGGATGGTTCTGGTCGCGCTGGCCAGCGTTGCGCTCAGCGTGCGCCACTACGCCCTCAGCACCAGCGGACAGCTCCCGGAGGGCTTCTGGGCTCGCCGCAGGCGCCGCAAGAAGCCGGTCGTCGCGGCGACGCCCATCGCCGCCGCCGTCGCCGCTCCGAGGCTCGACAAGCTCAACATGCGCAGCGGCAAGCCCAAGTTCCTGACGTCGCTGCTCGAGGTCCTGCGCACGGAGGTGCGCGAGCTGCGCAATCAGCCCGGCCTCTACATCTTCGTACCGTTGATCCTGCTCGAGACGATCGGCTCGGCCACCTTTGCCGTCGGCGCGTTCGACACGCCGCTGCTCAACACTCCGGGCCAGCTCGCCGTCAGCTCGATGAACACGATCACGCTGCTCGTCTGCCTGCTGCTGCTCTTCTACACGGTGGAGTCGCTCTACCGGGAGCGCGCCACGGGCTTCGATTCGATCTACTACGCGACGCCACTGCGTACCGCCGCGCTCCTCATCGGCAAGGCGCTCGCCAACAGCTTCGTCGGCGTCGTCATCCTTCTCGCCACTTGGATCGCCTGCCTCATCGTGCTCCTGATCCAAGGCAGCGTCGGCATCGAGGTCTGGCCGTTCATCGTCACCTGGGGCCTCCTGCAGGTACCGACGTTCATCGTCTGGACGGCCTTTGTCGCCTTCGTCCTCGCGCTCTTCAAGGGGCGCTACACCACCTACGGAGTAGCGCTGGGGGCGCTCGTCGCGAGCGGCTGGTTCCAGTTCCGCGGGGAGATGACCTGGCCCTGGAACTGGTGGCTCTGGGGCGCCGTGCGCTGGAGCGATCTGGGCACGTTCGCCCTCAATCGCGATCAGCTCATTCTCAACAGGCTGCAGTTTCTCGCCCTGGCGCTCGGCTTCTTCGTGCTCGCTATCAAGCTCTTCGGCAGGACCGACGCCGATCACGGACGGGTGCTGCAGAGCTTCAACGTGAAGCGCGGCTGGAAGCCGGTGCTCAAGGTCGTGCCTTTCTTCCTGATCCCTCTGATCGGCGGAGCGATCCTCGCCAGTCAGGTTCGCAACGGACCGGGCGGAGACTCCTGGGACAAGACGACCAAGGACTACTGGCGCAAGAACATCGCGACCTGGCGCGAAGTCGAGACGGCGGCGATCCGGCACGTCCAGCTCGACGTCGCGCTGGAGCCGGAAGAACGAGCCTTCGAGACCAAGGGCAGCTACGAGCTCTTCAACCACCTCGAAGAGCCTCTCCAACAGCTGCCCTTCACGCTCAACCCGGCGGCCGAAGGCGTGAGCTGGACGCTCGACGACGAAGAAGCTGAGCCGAACGACCGGGCCGGGCTTTGGGTCTTCGATCTCGACGAGCCTCTGCAGCCCGGCGACACCGTCAAGGTCGGCTTCGAGCTCAGCGGTCGCCATCCCTTCGGCGCCACGCGCAACGGCGGCGGGGCCGGCACCTTCATCCTGCCGACGGGGGTCGTGCTGCACGCCTTCGAGCCGACCTTCCTGCCGCTGCCCGGCTTCCTCGACGGCTATGGGGTCGACGAGGAGAACAGCTTCGAGCCGCGCGACTTCCCCAACAACCACTTCAAGGAGATCCTCGCGCCCGCGATCGGCCTGCCGATGCCTTTCACCACCGACATCGAGGTCACCGCGCCGGAGAAGTACACCGTCAACTCCGTCGGAACGCTCGCCGGGCAGAGCACGAAGGACGGCTACACGACGTGGACCTGGAAGAGCGACTATCCCGTCAAGCTCGTCAACATCGTCGCCGGCGAATGGGAGGTGGAGCGCCGAGACGGAACGGCTCTCTTCTACCACCGCGACCACACCTACAACGTCGAAGAAATGTCGGAGGCGCTGGCGTCCGCCAAGCGCTACTACTCCGAGTGGTTCTACCCGTACCCCTGGCAGGAGCTGAAGGTCAGCGAGTTCCCGAACATGGCGAGCTACGCCCAGGGCTTCCCGACCAACATCACCTTTTCGGAAGGCATCGGATTCCTCACGGAGAGCAACCGGCGCAGCCAGGCCGCATTCATGGTGATGGCACACGAGGCAGCCCATCAGTGGTGGGGCAACCTGATCACACCGGGCCTCGGACCGGGCGGCAACGTGCTCTCGGAGGGCATGGCCCACTACTCCACGCTCCTGCTGCACGAAGAGGTGCTGGGAGACGAAGCGCGCATCGAGTTCTCCAAGCGCATCGAGGAGGCCTACAACGACCGGCGGCGCGTCGACGGCGAGCGACCGCTCGTCAAGATCGACGGCTCCCGCGCCGGCGACGGTACGGTGACCTACGACAAGGGCGCCTGGGTGATGTGGATGCTGCACGATCTGATGGGCCGCGAAGCGGCGTTCGCTGGACTGCAGGAACTGCATCAGCGCTTCATCCCGGGGCCGGATCATCCACTCCTCGAAGACCTCGTCGAAACGCTGCGCGAGTTCGCTCCGGACACCGAAGCCTTCGACGCTTACGTGGACCAGTGGTTCTTCGACGTCGTCCTGCCGGAGTACCGCCTCAGCGAGAGCTCCGTCGAATCGTCGGGTGACGCGAAGGCCGTCCGCTTCACGGTCGAAAACGTCGGGACCGGCACGATGCCGGTCGAGATCGCCATCACTCGCGGCGTTCGCTTCCCGGACGAAGAAGAGGAAGACGCCGAGGTCTACCAGGAGGAGAGGGTGCTCGTGACGCTGGGGGCCGGCGAGTCGCGAACGCTCGAGGTGACGACCGACTTCGAACCGCAGCAGATCCTCGTCGACCCCGACGCGGTCGTGCTGCAGCTCCTGCGCGAACGCGCGGTGGTCGACCTCAGCTAGGCGGTGAAATGAACGACCCGAACGAGACGTCGGTCGGTGCGCGGTTCCGCGCGCTGCACTCGGCAACTCCCTTTCTGATCCCCAACCCCTGGGACGCGGGCTCCGCTCGACTTCTGCAGGGACTGGGATTCGCCGCTCTGGCGACGACCAGCTCGGGCTTCGCCATGACCTTGGGGCGCGGCGACGGCGACGTCTCGAAGAAGGAGAAGCTCGACCACTGCAGGCTGCTCTGCAGCGTCACCTCGATTCCCGTGAGCGCGGACCTCGAGCACGGCTTGGCCGATGACCCGACCGGGGTCGGCGAGACGATCCGTGAGTTCGCCGCGGCGGGCGTCGCCGGCGGCTCGATCGAGGACTACAGTCGCGAGCGTCTGTACGACTTCGACGAGGCGGTCGAGCGGATCGAGGCCGCGGCGGCCGCGGCGCGATCTCTCGACGACGACTTCGTGCTCACTGCGCGCGCCGAGCAGCTCCTGCGCGGCAGCTACGATCTCGACGCCGTGACCTCGCGACTGCAGGCCTTCGCGGCCGCCGGCGCCGACGTCCTCTACGCCCCCGGCCTGCGCACGCTCGACGACGTCCAGCGCGTCGCCGAAGCCTGCGACCGGCCACTGAACGTTCTGGCGTCGATGCTGCCGGGAGTGCCCCTGCGGGAGATCGCCGGTGCAGGAGCCCAGCGCATCAGCGTCGGCGGCGGCTTCGCCTGCGTCGCCTACGGCGAATTCGCACGGCGTGCCGAGGCGGCGAGGGACAGTGGGCTCCTCGATCTGAAACCGGCGCGTACGGCCGGAGAGCTGATCGGCCTGCTGGGCGAGGGCTGAGCGCGACGCATCGATCGCCGCAACCCGTAGGAATCTGCTGAAGTCCCTTGGAATGAGGGACTTGAGCGCGCGCGACCGAGGGAGCGCTTGGTACTCTGTGGAGTGCCGCTTTACCGGGCGGCAGAGACTCTCAGAGACTTCCGATGGCTCGCACCGAACGCCTCTACGCCGCCCTGCCCCGCTGGGCCCAGAACGCCGCCGTGACGGCGTACGGCGTGCGCTGGAAGCGGCTCCGCTTCGGCGGCCGCTTCGCCGAGCACCTTGCGGCCTTCCGGCAGCGAGACTCCTGGAGCGCCGCAGATTGGCAGCGTTTCCAAGCACAGTCGCTCGAGGCGGTGCTGACAGCCGCTGCGGAGAACGTGCCCCATTACGCCGAGAGCTGGACTCCAAAGCAGAAAGAGGCTGCCCGCAGAGGCGCCCTCGAAGAGCTGCCGATCCTCGACAAGGCGCCGCTGCGCGAGCATCCCGAGCTCTTCATCGACCGCTCGCAGCCGAGCGACGGCGTGCTCCGATTCCACACGAGCGGCACGAGCGGTACGCCCATCGTGTCCTTCTTCACACGCGGCGAGCTGCAAGCGACGATGGCCGTTCGCGAGGCGCGATCGGCAGGGTGGGCGGGCGTTTCGTTCGAGCAGCCACGAGCGACCTTCTCCGGGCGCATCGTGGTCCCCGACGCGGAGAGCCAAGGCCCCTTCCACCGCTTCAATCGAGCCGAGCAGCAGGTCTACTTCTCCGCCTTCCACCTGAGTCCGCAGAACGCCGAGCAGTACGTCGCAGCCCTGCACGAGCACGGCGTGCGCTGGCTCACCGGATACGCCGTCTCGACCTACCTTCTCGCCCGAGCGATCCTCGAGAGAGGCCTCGAGAGACCGGTCCTCGACGCCGTGATCACGACGAGCGAGAAGCTCGAACCGAGGATGCGCAGCGTCATCGAGGAAGCGTTTCAATGCCGCGCTTTCGAGGAGTACTCCTCGGTGGAGAACGTCTGCTTCGCCAGCGAGTGCGAGGAGGGGTCCCTGCACGTCTCGCCGGACGTTGGCGTGATCGAGATCCTCGACGAGCATGGCCAGCGCTGCCCTCCGGGTGAGGTTGGCGAAGTCGTCGTCACGTCTCTGATCAAGCGCTATCAGCCGCTGGTGCGCTTTCGGATCGGCGACGTCGCCAGCTGGTCGCGCGAGCCTTGTCCCTGCGGTCGCGCGCTGCCGGTTCTGGAGCAGGTCGTCGGCCGCATCGAAGACGTCGTGCGCACGCCGGACGGCCGTGAGACCGTTCGCTTCCACGGCCTGTTCGTCGACCTGCCGGCGATCGTCGAGGGGCAGGTCGTGCAGCGGGCCCTCGACCGAATCGAGGTGCGGATCGTCGCCGAGCCGTGGACCGAGGAGCTGTCGAACGAGCTCGCCGGCCGCGTGCGCCAGCGGCTGGGCACCGCGGTCCACGTCGACGTCACGCCGGTCGACCGCATCCCTCGAGGCCCGTCGGGCAAGTTCCAGCCCGTCGTCTCCCGACTCGAAGGAAGCGAGCGCACCGGGGCCGCACGCGAGGCCCATCCGTGAAGCCGCTCGTCTCCGTCGTCATGCCGGTCCGCAACGAGGGCACGTACATCGAGCGCAGCCTGGGTTCGGTCCTGCACCAGAGCTACCGCCCGCTCGAAGTCCTGCTGGTCGACGGCAGCTCGACGGACGATACGCGCGGGCGGGCACGCGCGCTTGCCGCTCGGCACCCCGACGTCGCCTTCGAGATCGTCGACAACCCCGAGCGCACCGCGCCCTTCGCACTGAACCGAGGCATCCGCGCTGCGCGGGGTGAGTTTCTCGTGCGCGTCGACGGCCACTGTGAGATCGGCCCCGAGTACGTCACCAACGGCGTCGCGCACCTCGAGCGCGGCACCGGCGACGGCGTCGGTGGAGTGCTCGACACCGTCGGCGAAACCGTCGTCGCTCGCGCCATCGCGGGAGCCATGAGCTCGCGCTTCGGGGTCGGCGGCTCCGGCTTTCGCACGGCTCGGGGCGACTTCGAGCCGCGCCTCGTCGACACCGTCGCCTTTCCCGCCTACCGCAGAGAAACCGTGCTGTCGGTCGGCGGCTTCGACGAAGAGCTGAAGCGCAATCAGGACGACGAGTTCAACTTTCGCCTGCGCCGAGCCGGCCTGCGCATCGCGCTCGTGGGCGACATGCCTTCGCAGTATTACTCGCGAGCGACGCTGCGGCGACTGCTGAAGCAGTACTTCCAGTACGGCTTCTACAAGGTACGCGTGCTGCAGAAACACCCGCGTCAGATGAGCGCTCGGCAGTTCGCTCCCGCACTACTCGTCCTCGCGCTGCTCGCCACGGCCGCCTGGGCCATCGCTTCGCCGATCCTGGCCCTGATTCCACTGTTGACGCTCGCTGGCCTCTATGCGTTCCTGCTCCTGGTCGGCACGGCCCTCAACGCACCGAGGCTGGGAGCCGGCGCGACGCCGATCTTCCCGCTCGCCTGCGCCCTCCTGCACTTCGGCTACGGCGTCGGTTCGATTGCCGGCCTCGTGCGCTTTGCCGGCCGCTGGGGAGACCGGGAAGGATCCCCTGGCGCCCTCGGGACCCGGGCCGAAAGGCAATCGCAGGACGACGCGCGTCCCCGGGAAGAGACGGGGAGCGCCTCTTGAGCGGCCCGGCGCGGGCGCTGCGCGAGCGGCAGCGCATCCTCGACGAGAACGAGCGCCGCCGCGTCGAAGTCGACGCCGCCCTCTACTCGAACGACGATCCGGCCGAACGCCTGGCGGTCGAAGGACGCGTCGCCGGCGCTCTCCGACTGCTGGCCGACGTCGGCTACGACCCGGAGGCACCGGGGCTGCGCCTCGAGGTCGGTGTCGGCAGCGCCGGCTGGCTGCCGATCTTCGATCGTTGGCAGGTGCCGCCCCAGCAGCAGGTCGGCTTCGATCTCGATCTCGTGCGCGTGCGCGACGCTCACCGAAGGCACCCAAGCGCTCTGCTCGGAGTCGGCGACGGCACGTCTCTACCTCTCGCCGACGGCTGCGCGCAGCTCGTCGTGACGTCGACGGTCTTCAGCTCGATCCTCGACGAAACGGTCCAGGCCGCCGTGGCGAGCGAGATCGAGCGGGTGCTGGGCCGAGGCGGTGCGCTCGTCCTCTACGACCTGCGCGTCGACAACCCCCGCAACCCCAACGTCCGAGGCGTTCGTCCACGTCATCTCGAGCGCCTCTTCCCCCATCTCGACGGCCCCGTCCGCAGCATCGGCCTCGCGCCTCCAGTCTCGCGGCGCGTGGCGCCGCGCAGCCCCGCTCTGGCGCGGTGGCTCGAGAAGGTACCCCTCCTGCGAACTCATCTGCTCGCAGTTCTGCGCAAAGGTAAACCCCCAGCCACCGAGGTCGACGCATGAACGTTCCTTTCTTTCGCCCCGAGCTCACCGACGAGGAGATCGAGGCGGTCTCCGAGACGCTGCGCTCGGGCTGGCTGACGACCGGGCCGCAGACCGCCGCCTTCGAGACGGAGTTCGCCGAGGCGGTCGGCGCCCGCCACGCGGTCGCACTCAACTCATGCACCGCTGCGCTACATCTGGGCACCGTCGCTTTGGGCCTCGGACGCGACGAGGGCGTGCTCGTACCGACGATGACCTTCGCGGCGACGGCCGAGGTCGTGCGCTACGCCGGCGCCCATCCGATCCTCATCGACTGCGATCCGGTGACGCTCAACATGGACCTCGAAGACGCGGGCCGCAAGCTCGAGGCGGCACGACGCGGCGAGCTGCCGGGTCTGCCCGGGCCGACGAATGTGGTCGGCGTGACCCCGGTGCACGTCGGCGGGCTGATGATGAACGTCGCTTCGGTGCAGGAGTTCGCAGACGCTCACGGCCTCTGGATCGTCGAAGACTGCGCGCACGCCTTCCCCGCCGCCTGGCGCGAAAGCGACGGCGAACCCTGGCAGCGCGCCGGTGAAGGCACCGCGGCCGTCTCCTGCTACTCCTTCTACGCCAACAAGACGATGACCACCGGCGAAGGCGGTATGGCGACGACCGACGACGACGACCTCGCAGCCGAGATGCGCTCGCTGTCGCTGCACGGCCTGTCGACCGACGCCTGGGGTCGCTACTCGGCCAAGGGCAGCTGGGACTACCGGATCCTGGCGCCGGGCTACAAGTACAACCTGACGGACATCGCGTCGTCGCTCGGTCGACTGCAGCTGGCGCGCGCTCAAGAGCTGCGCGCCCGCCGTCGCGACATTGCCGAGCAGTTCCTCGAGCGCCTCGAGCACCCGGCGATCGAGCTGCCTCTGCATCCGGACGATCGCCAGCACGCGTGGCACCTCTTCCAGGTGAAGCTGCACCTCGACCAGCTCGACGGCGACCGCCAGACGGTCCTCGACGGCCTACGCTCCGAGGGTGTCGGCTTCTCGGTGCACTGGCGCCCTCTGCATCTTCACACCTACTACGAAGAACTCGGCTGGACCGCCGAGTCCTGCCCCGTCGCGACCGAGGTCTGGGCACGCACCATCAGCCTGCCGATCTTCCCGGCGCAGCGCCCCGAGGAGGTCGATCGCGTCATCGAGGTGCTGCTGCGCCAGGTGGACGCCATCCGTCCCTAGCTCGGAGGACCTCGTCGACGGTCGGCGGCGCGGGGCTGGAAACGATGGCGACGAGCGTGCGAATCAGTACGACCAAGTCAGTCCACGGAGTCTGCCGTTCGAGGTAGGCGGCGGACGAACGAAGCTTGTACGGCAGTAGATCGTCGCGGTACGCCGCCTCGACGTCGCCGGCGCGGAGCGCGGCCAGCTGCGCCACGAGACCTTCTTCGTTGCGCAGCCGGAGGGTCGTCGGATCGGTGAGGCCGGGCGCGCTCTCCAGCACCCGCTGCCAGAGGGGGTCCTCGACGTCGACGTAGCGTGGCACTTCGGGCCGAGGACCGACGAAGCCCATGTCGCCGCGCACGATGTTGTACAGCTCGGGCAGCTCGTCGAGCTTGCTGGCCCTCAGGAGTCTGCCGAAGGCGGTCACGCGCGCATCGCCGGACGCGGTGATCTGCGGCTCTCCGCGGGTCCGTGTCGACGTCATGGTGCGAAACTTGAGCATCTCGAAGGCGCGACCTCCACGCCCCACGCGCTCCTGCCTGAAGAGAGCCGGCCCCGGCGAGGTGAGACGCACCCCGAGGGCCAGCACCACCAGCAGCGGAGCCAAAAGAAAGAGTGCGACGAGAGCGACGCACCGACCCAGGAGACGCGCCGGCGTCATCGCGGAGGCCTCGGCCGCAAGGCCGCGAGTCTCGCTCTGTCGGTCCTCGTCATCGACGAGATCTTAGCGTCGCGCTCGAGCGCGCCGAGGTCGATAGGCTACGCCGATGAAGTTGGCCACCCCCCTCCTTGCAGCATCGTTCGCGCTCACACTTCTCCTAGGCTGCGCAGCCGAGAACGAAAGCCTCGAGTCTCGAGAGACTCTCGAGCTGACGCTCGACAACATCTTCCGCAGCGCCGGCGGCGCCGGACGCGCCGCGCTCTCTCGCGACGGACGCTTCGTCGCCGTCGAGCGCACCGTCTCTGGACAGCGTGGGATCGAGATCCTCGCCGCCGACGGATCTTCGCCTCTGCCCTTGCCGAAGACTCTCCCGGCGAACCCGGAACAAGGCGCACGTTCTCCCGCGTGGTCGCCCGTCGGCGACACGCTCGCCTGGGTGTCGAGCGACGGCATTGCCACGCTGTCGAACGACGGAGCCGAGCAGGTTCTGCTGGCCACAGGCCTCGGCGGTGTGAGGCGGCCGACGTGGTCTCCCGACGGGAGCCACATCGCCTTCTTTTCCTCGACCTCGGGGACGCAGGACCTCTGGCTCGTGCCGGCCGACGGCTCGAGTGCACCACGACAGCTGACGTCCGGCGCGGCCGAGGTCGACGACACGCGTTTCAGGCCCTCCTGGTCGCCCGACGGGCGCTTCCTCGCCTACATTTCGAACGCGGCCGACTGGTGGCACGACGACGTCTGGATCGTCGAGGTGGTGAGCGGCAAGACGGCGAAGGTGTCGAACGGGCTGATGGCGTCGTCGACGCCGATCTGGTCGCCGGACGGTCAGAGCCTGGTGCTCATGGGCACCGCCAAGGACGAGTATTGGTACCAGGATCTCGCCTACCTCTACCGCCTCGACCTCACCGTCGAAACCGACGGCGACGAACTTCCGCAGCTGCGCTCCGAAGCGCCGATCGAGATGCAGGTCTACGCCACGGACTTCATCATGCGCTTCGATCCGTTCTGGGGACGGGACGGCGAGACGGTCTACTTCCCGTACCACGAGCGGGGCGCCTTCGACCTCTGGGCAGTGCCTGCCTCGGGCGGCGTCGCGACTCGCGTGACGCATCTGGGCGGCGCCTGGTCGGCACTCGAGGCGACGGCCGACGGTCGCTACGCGGTCTTCGTTCGCGATGCTCCGACCGAAGGACGCGAGGCCTGGCTGCTCGACACGGAGGCGGCCACGACCCGGCAGCTGACGAACGCTGCGCCGCGTCTGGCGAGCGTGCAGAAGCCCCGCGAGGTGAGCTTCCGCTCTTTCGACGGTCTCTACATGCAGGGCTTTCTGTACCTGCCGCCAGGGCTGCCGAAAGACGACGAAGCCCCGGCCTCACTGCGCTGCCCCGCCCTCGTTCAGGTGCACGGCGGCGGCACCAACTCCTATTACCAGGGAACCAACCTCGTCGAGCAGTACCTCGCCTCCCGTGGCTTTGCGGTGCTGGCGATCAACTATCGCGGCGGCTCGGGCTTCGGGCGGGCCTTCCAGGACCTGGCCATCGAGGACTGGCTCGGCGACCAGTCGAAGGACCCGGGCTCTGCGGCGGACTGGCTGCGCCAACAGACCTGGAGCAACGGCAAGGTCGGAATCTACGGCGGCAGCTACGGCGGCATGCAGTCGATGTCGGCGATCACTCGGACGCCTGACAAGTTCGACGCCGCGGTGCCGATGCGCGGCATCTACTCCGAGGCGAAGACGCTGGAGAGCGCCGACCGCCTCGGCAGGATCTTCACCGTCACCGGGCACGGAGGCACGCCCGAGGAGCGCCCGGACACGTACGCGACGAGCGAGACTCTCGATCGGATGGAGGCGATCACCGCTCCAGTTCTGGTGATGCACGGCGAGCGCGACGTACGCGCACCGTTCAGCAACTACGAGCTCGCCGTGGAGCGTCTGACCGAGCTCGGCAAGGAGTTCGAGGCCAAGAGCTACCCGGAAGGCCATGCCTTCCGCGACCCGGCGAACTCGATCGACATGTACTCGCGACTCGAGGACTTCTTCTCGAAGCACCTCGGCCGTTGCTCCGAAGCCTCGGGGGCGCCGTGAGCCTCCAGGGATCCCGGGGACGAAGCCTTCTTCTCGGGTCTCTCCTCTTCCTCGTCACCGCAGCGGCTCCGGCCGAGACCGAGCCGCTCACCGAGCAGTCGGGTGTCCTGCGCGTCGGCACGAGCGGTGACTACCCGCCCTTCTCCCGGGGCGGGGAGGGCTTCGACGTTGCCGTCGCGCGCGAGCTGGCCGAGACCCTCGGCCTCGAGATCGTCTGGGTGCCGTTCCGGTGGCCGACGCTGACGTCGCAGATCGAGTCCGGTGACTTCGACCTCGCCATGGGCGGCATCACCTGGCGTGCCGAGCGCGCCGCGGTCGGGCGCATGTCGCGCGCCCTCGCGCAGGGCGGCCCCTGCCTCGTCGGCAGCGCCGATCCGAAGAGCATCGCCGTCAACCGAGGCGGCATCCTCGAACGCTGGGCGCGGAGTCGCTTCGACGACCGCCAGGTGACCACGACCGACGACAACCTCGAACTGCCGGAGCTCCTCGCCGACGGCGACGTCGAAGCGTTCGTGACCGACAGCTTCGAGGTGCAGCACTTCTCCGCCGGCCGGTCGACGAGCTGCGAGCCGCCGGTCGATCGCAAGGTCTACTGGTTCGCACCGGGGCGGACCGAGCTCGCGGAAGCGGTCGATCGCTGGATCGCAGAGAACGAACCGACGCTGCTCGAGCTTCGGAGGACTCACTTCGGCACCGCGCAGCCGCGCGCCGCCGAACAGCATCTCGTCGATCTCCTGGCGCGCCGCTTCGCCTTCATGCCGCACGTAGCGCGCTACAAGAGGGAACGAGGTCTCGCGATCGCCGACCTGGCACAAGAGGCCCGTATTCTCGACGGTGCTGCCCGAGCAGCCCGCGAGCGCGGACTCGAACCGGAGCCCGTGCGCAAGCTCTTTGCGCTATGGATCGATCTCGCGAAGAGGCTGCAGGAGCGCACCGGGCCCGCAGCCGCGACCCTCGATCTCCAGACGCAGATCCGACCGGCTCTGCTGCGGCTGACGCCGAGACTGCTCGACGCTCTGGCGGCCGTCCAGGAGCGCGGCGACGTCGCGTTCGACGGAGCGCTGATGGCGCCCCTGGGTCAGTGGCTGCTGCCCGAAGAGCTCGACGAGCTCGGCGCAGCGCTCTCGTCCTTCTGAGCGGTCGAGCCCGGCTCAGTGCCCTGCCCGCCGCGAGACTCCACTCTGCGCAGCACGGCAGGCAGGTACGCGGACTCCTTCTGGCCGGCACTGGCAATCTGCCGGTACGCCACGACCTCGCCGTTCGGCAGCGTGACTTCGATCTCGTACTCCCCGGCCAGGACGTCGGGCACGTAGTCGGGCCCCTTGCCGCGCACCCAGCCCTCGTCGACCCACAGATCCGGGCCGAAACGCTGCACGAGTCTCGGCAGATCGAGCACTTCGCCCGCCGGCAGCTGTGGGTGAATCAGCGCGTGCGTGTCGACGACGGTCCGTCCCGTCAGGTAGCCGATCTGGCCGATCTCTCCCAAGAGCATCGACTCGGACTCGGAGGTGCTCTCGAGAATGGCGCGGCTCACCGCTTCGTAGGCGCGGCTCTTGGAAGGGTCGACGGCGTCGATGCGCTGGATCTCCTGCGACGCGACGCAGAGCGCGAGCACGACGCCGACGAGCGACGTCGCGAGGACTCCCGAAGCCTCCGAGCCCGCTCTTTCGAGCAGCACGTCGAGGCCCCGGCGCGTGAGATCGAGGGCCGAGGCGCCGCCAACGGCGATCCACAGCCACAGCGGATAGAGGTACCAAGGATGGTGGCCCGGCACGTCCAGCAGCGAGTAGGCCAGCAGGTGGGCAAGGGCCCAAACTGCAACGATCCAGACGCCGGCGCGACCCGCCTCGTCTTCCTCACTCGGCGAGGGCCAGGGAGCGAAGGAGAGGGCAAGACCGGGAAGGCTCCACCAGGGAAGCGGCGGATAGCGCCAGAAGGCGCTGAGGAAGGCCGCGACGCCCTGCCACCAAGTGCGCCACTCGGTCGAGGCCCGAGCGTCACCGGAGCGCAGCATCTCGACCTGGAGGCGTTTCACTTCGAGGGTGTGCGGGACGATCTCTCCGGCACAGAGAAACAGAACGACGAACCACAGAGCGGCGACGCCGGCACCCGTGACGGCGAAGCGCCGGAACTCGCTCCAGCTCCCGCTTCGCAAGCTCCTCCATCCGAGGCGGACCGCGAAGAGCAGCGCCAGCAGAGCGAAGTCCGGTCGCACGGCACAGCCGGCGGCGAGGACCGCGGCCGAGGTCACCCACCGACCGCGCTCGAAGAAGAGCCACCCCGCGGCGGCGGCACACAAGAGCAGCGCCGACTCGTTGCCCCAGTTCTCGGCCAGCTGGGGGCCAGCACAGACCAGCAGCCCGGCGGCAAGACCCCAGAATCCTCGCCCCGCTCCGTCCCCCAGACGCCACAGCGACAGTGCGGCACCGAAGAGAGCAGCAGCGCCGAGAAGGCGCGCCGACAGGACGATGTCGCAACCGAGCGCGGCGAGCGCGGCGAGGACGACGGCGAGGCCGGGCGCCGTGGTGGACAGCGCCTTTTCGCCGACGTTGAAGACGAGCCCGTCGCCGTGAGCCAGGTTCTGGGCGTAGCGGAAGGTGATGAACGCGTCGTCGAGAATCACCGGGTGCCGCAGCGTCTGGAACGCTGCGACCGCCAACAACCCGACGCAGGCGACCGTGACCCTGGGAGACGACATGGCCCGCAAGTCTAGACGCCCTGCGGGCTAGAGCGAGGATGCTCGGCGCTACGGCTCGAGCGACCCGTCGCCGCGCAGAGAGTCGCCGAGCGACTCGGAGTGCCGCAGCTGGGAGATCGTCTCCTCGAGCGAGCGATCGGCGTCGAGGATCACGTGCTGCGCGGGAGGCAGCTCACGAACCTCTTCCGAGCTCTGCAGAAAGGCGTCGAAGACCTCGAGTCGACCCTCGCTCACGCTCTCGGCCTGCTGGCGCTGCTGCAGTCGTTCCCGGCACGTCGGCTCGCTGGCGCGGCATTCGATGAAGTGGAACTCGAGACCGCGCTCCGATGCGAGGCGCCGGAGGAGCGAGCGGCTGATGCGCGTACGGAAGGAGGCGTCGACCACGACGCTGCGGCCCGACTCCAACACTCGCGCCGCTCGCTCGAGGACCTCGCGGTACACGCGCGCCGTCGCCGCCGCCGAATAACCTCCCTCGAAGGGCTCTTCCCCGGCCTGTTCCAGAGGCTCCCGCCCGAGCAACCACTTGCGGGTCCAGTCCGAGCTCACGACCGGGCAGTTCAACTGCTCGCCGAGCCAGCCGGCGACACTGCTCTTCCCCGAAGCGATGCCGCCACCGACGGCGAGCAGCTGCGGCTGCGCCAGCGGGCGACGCTCCGACGCCTGCGCGAGGAGAAAGTGCCGCCGGGCCTCGGAGCGCAGCTCTTCGCGCGTCTTCACGTCGTGCACTCCCAGCGCCTCGGTCATGGCGAGGACCTTGCCGCGGACGAAGGCTCGATAGCTCTCGTAGAAGTCGACCGCCGGGAAGAACTCGAAGTCGTTGGAGAAGTGCGCCCAGTCGGCGAGAAAGCGCTCGGAGAGATCGGAGCGGCCGCAGGCGGCGAGGTCGGTGGCGACGAAGGCCATGTCGGCGCACACGTCGGCGTAGCGGAAACGCTCGTTGAACTCGATGCAGTCGAGGATCGCGAGGCGACCGTCCGCGGCACCGCCCTCGAAGTAGATGTGCTCGAGACGCAGATCGCCGTGACCGTCGCGCACGCGTCCCCGCTGCAGACGCTCGGAGAAGAGGTCGCTCCGGGCCTCCAGGATGTCGAGCTGCCAGGACTCGATCTCCGACGCGACGTCGGCGTCGACGTAACGAGTGATGAGACTGCGCGTCTGCTCGAAGTTCTCCCGCACGTTGCCTTCGATGACGGCCCGGCTGCCGAAGCTGGCAATGTGAGCGTCGGACGTCGAGCTCCGATGGAAGTCCGCCAGGTGCTGCGCCAGCGACCGGATGTGATCGGGGGTCAGCTTTCCAGACCGCAGCAAGACGTCGGCCCGATCCTCGTCCGGCAGCCGGCGCATGTGCACAGCCCACTCGACGGGATCTCCTTCTCCGCCGAAGCGAAAGCCGTCGTCCGTCAGAACCACCGGAAGTGCACCGAGATAGGCCTCTGGAGCGAGGCGGCGATTGAGCTCGACCTCGGCGCGGCACGCCTCACGACGCTTGTCCAGAGTCGAGAAGTCGAGAAAGCCCAGATCGACCGGCTTCTTGATCTTGTAGACCTCATCCGCTCCCAGGAAGACCGACGAGATGTGGGTTTCGACGCGCTCGAATCCACGAGCCTCCATCCACTCGGCAAAGTCCTCGAGGCGGAGTCTCGGCATCGTCGCAGCGGCTTGCATCATTCGTCTCTCCGGGGTCGTCGCAGTCTGTGGTGCGAGGCGCGGGTGGCCTCCGGGACAGAGGTCATGTTGCGCGGACGAGAGAGGCGCGACCATCGTTGCTTGTCACGGACGCCGTAGGTATTCACCGCAGCCCGGAGCCGGCGGCGCGCTGCGGGTCAGTCGGCTTCGAAGACGACCTGGCCGCCGACGACCGTGAGCAGGATCCGACCCTCGAAGAGCTCGCCGGCGCGTTCGGCTCCGAGGGCGAAGGGATCGACGTCGACGACCGTGAGATCGGCGAACCGCCCGGGAGCCAGCACGCCGCTCTCGCCCTCGAGGAAGGCGGCGTAGGCCGCCCAACTCGAGTAGGCGCGGATGGTCTCTTCCACGGTCAGGGCCTCTTCTGGATGCCAGCCTTCGCCGGTGCGCCGCGTCCGCGGACGCCGCGTCACCGCGGAGTGCAGGCCGTAGAAAAGATCGTGATCGGACCCGGCAAGATCGGAGCCGAAGACGAGCTCGGCACCCGCCTGCCGAAGGGAGCGCCAGGCGTAGGCGCCGCGGGCTCGAAGGGGTCCCAGCCTCGCCGCTGCCCAGGCCTGGTCTTCGGCGAGATGAGGCGGCTGCATCGAGGCGACGAGTCCGAGATCGGCAAAGCGCGCCCTGTCGTCGGGATGCACCACCTGCGCGTGCTCGACCCGGTGGCGTCGCTCGCGGGCTGCGGGGTACTCGTCGAGTGCGCGAGTGAAGAACTCCAGCGTCTCCCGGTTGCCGGCGTCGCCGATCGCATGAACGCCGACTTGAAACCCGGCGCCGATGGAGCGGCCGACGAGCTCCAGATCGAAACCATAGCCCTCACCACTGACACCCCGGTGGCCGGGCCGGTCGGCGTAGTCCTCGAGCAGCCTGGCGCCGCGCGAGCCCAGGGCGCCGTCCCAGAAAGCCTTCACGGCGCAGACTCTCAGCATCGACTGCGGCGCACAGTCGGGTCCGCGAGCGATCCACTCCTCCATCAGGTCGCGGTCGCGTCCGGAGAGCATCGCGTACACACGGACCGGCAGCTCGCCGCGCTCTTCGAGCTCACGAAAGGCCGCCAGCGTCTCGCGGTCGAGGCCGGCCTCGTGCACCGAAACGTAGCCCGAGCGCGCCATCTCTTCGAGTCCGGCACGCACCTCCTCCCTGAGCTCGTCCCTCGACGGCGGCGGCACGGCGTCGACGATCAGAGGAGTCGCTCGGTTCAAGAGGAGGCCCGTCAGCTCACCGTCTGCGGTGCGCAGGATCTCGCCGCCGACCGGAGCCTCCGTTTCGGCGTCGATGCCAGCGGCGGCAAACGCGGCGCGGTTCGCCCACAGGGCGAAGCTGTGCAGCGAAAGGAGAACGACCGGGTTGTCGGGGTAGGCCGCCGAAAGACGGTCCCAAGTCGGGTAGCGAGTCGCCCAGGCGCCATCGTCCCACCCCCAACCGACGATCCACTTCCCCGCAGGGACGTCGGGTCTCTGGGAGCGCAGTCGTTCCAGCACCTCATCCTCGGTCTCGACGCCGACGAGATCGACGCGCCTCAGGTTCGCACCGAGTCCACGGACGTGAGTGTGAGCATCGACCAGACCTGGGAGCACGACCGCGCCGCCCAGGTCGACGACGCGACTCGCCTCAGCCCGTCGCGACTCGGCTTCGGACGAGCTGCCCAGCCACTCGATGCGGCCATTCCGCAGCAGCATCGCCTCCGCGTCGGGCTGCCACCGCCCTTCGGCCTGCGGAGCTTCGGCCGAGGGCGTACCGTCGAGCTCCGGCTCCGGCCACGCGAAGCTGTAGATCCGACCGTTGGTGAGCAACAGCGATCCCCGGTCGCCCGAAGCGGCCGGGAAATCCGAAGCGCAGGAGAGCGTGGCGGTCAACGTGAGCGTCAGCAGAAACGTTCGGAACGGGTTCATGGCTTCATGATGCCACCGGGGGCTCCGGGACCCTCAGTGCCGCGACTCGTCCCAGTCGATGAGCGGCATTGACCTAAGCTGCTAAGGTCAGCTCACCTAAACGGCTCAGGTCGAGCCGGGAGAAGCGACACCATGCCGAGAATCGACTCCGACCGTCTCTACGGAACTCTCAACCTGTTGATCCTGCGCACGCTCGAGGGCGAGCCGCGCCACGGTCTCGCCATCCTCCGAGCGATCGAAGCCGCGGCCGACTCCGGGCTGCGGATCGAGGAGGGAGCGCTCTACCCGGCTCTTCACCGTCTCGAACGGGACGGTCTGATCCACGGGTCCTGGGGGATCTCCGAAAGCAACCGCCGAGCCAAGTTCTACGAGCTCACCGCCGCCGGTCGCAAGCGATGCGACCAGGAGATCGACCGCTGGTTGAACCATACGCTCTCGGTCGCTCGCGTCCTCGACCTCGATCTGGGGGCAGCATGGGCAAGTTGAGAGGCCGTCTCTTTCCTCCCCGCTCGAGCCGCAAGGCGGTCGACGAAGAGCTCGACTTTCACGTCAGCGAGAGGGTCGACGAGCTCGTCGCTGCCGGCTACGAGCCGGCAGCAGCGCGCAGAGAAGTTCTGCGGCGCTTCGGCGACGTCGGCAAGGTGCGCGACTCGTGTCTCGAGATCGACCGCCAGCGTGAGCAGCGCCGCCGCTGGCGCGACTTGGTCTCCGAGCTGCGTGACGATGCCGCTCTGGCGGCGAAGTCGCTGCGGCGCAGTCCGCGCTACACGTTCCTCGTTCTCGGAGTCCTGGCGCTCGGCCTGGGCGCGACGACGACGGTCTGGTCGGTATTCGATCGCGTTCTCCTGCAGCCCCTGCCCTTTGCAGAGCCCGAGCGTCTGGTGCGCATCTTTCAGTTCGATCGCGTCACCGGCACCGACCGCGAGCCTGCTTCCTACCCGGACTATCTCGACTTCGAAGAGCGCAGCCGCAGCTTCGGCGCCGTCGCCGCGTTCACTCTGAGCGGCGCCAACCTCGTCCCTTCGAGCGACGAGTCGCGGGAAGCACAGCGTGTCACCGTCGCCGCAGTGAGTCACGATCTGCTCGACGTCCTGGGCCGGCGAACGCTGCGCGGCCGAGACTTCGAGGCGTCGGACGACGTGCTCGACGGCCCCGCCGTCGCCCTGGTGGAAGAGAGCTTCTGGCGCGAGCGGCTGCAGGCCGACGAAGGCGTCGTCGGCGCCACGCTCCGGCTCGACGGCCGGCTCGTCACCGTGATCGGCGTCGTCCCCGGCGGGCTCGAAGTTCCCTCGGAAGCCGCCGAAGTCTGGCTGCCGCTGCAGCAGACACCCGAGACCTCTCCACGCTGGTCGCACTCTCTCCAGATCGTCGCGAGACTCGCCGAGGGAGCGACGCATCGACAGGCCTCCGACGAGGTGGTGACCATCGCCGCTCAACTCGAGGAGGAGTACCGGGAGAACGCCGGGCGAGGTGCGGTCGCCGAGCCCCTGACCCAGACGCTGCGCGGCGAATCGCGACCTGCCCTACGGCTGCTGCTCGGCGCGGTCTGCCTCATGCTCGCCATCGCCTGCGCAAACGTCGCCAACCTGATGCTGGCGCGGGGGACCGAGCGCGCCGGCGAAGTCGCTCTCTCCGCGGCCCTCGGCGCGAGCAGCGCGCGCTGGACCCGGAGGCTGACGCTCGAAGCGCTCTTTCTTTCGAGCGCGGCCGTCCTGCTGGGCTGCCTGCTGACTCTCTTCGGCAGCGATCTGCTCCTGCTCTGGGCCCCGGAGTCCGTGAGGCGCCTCGCCGAGCAGAGCAGCCCCTTCGAGCCGCGGATCCTCGCGTTCGCTGCCCTCGCCGCGCTTCTCACGACGACTCTCTTCAGCGTCGTCGGCGCAGCGCAGGCCCGGCGGACCGATCTGCACGGACTTCTGCGACGCTCGACGGGAAACGCCCGGAACGACCGCAGCTGGCTCAAGCGTTGCCTGGTCGTCGCGCAGTTCGCCCTCGCCGTGCCGCTCCTGCTCGGCGCACTGCTGCTCATGCTGTCGCTCGAGCGGCTGAGCTCGGTGGACAAGGGCTTCCAGAGCAAAGGCGTTCTGCGCGCCGATCTGCAGCTGCCGCAGAACCTCTACCCGCAGGACATGTCGCAGTACCCGCACTGGCAGGAGATTCACCAGTTCAATCGGCGTGCGCTCGAGGGAGCGCAGGCGCTTCCGGGAGTCAGCAGCGCCGCTCTCACGATCAGCCATCCGCTCGATCCCGGCTTCACCAACAGCTTCTCGATCGTGGGGCGCGAGCACGAAACGTCGGATCTGGGTGAGCTCAAGACGCGCATGGTGTCGCCGTCCTACTTCGCCACCAACGGCGTGGCGACGCTCGCGGGTCGCCTGCCCACCCGCAGCGACACCGCCGACAGCCCCCCGGTCCTGGTGATCAACCAGAAGGCCGTCGAGCGCTACTTCCCCGACTCCGATCCCGTCGGTCAACGGATCGCCTTCTGGGGGATCGAGCGCGAGATCGTCGGCGTCGTCGGCAACGAGCGCATCCACGGGCTGCGAGAGGAAGCACCCGAGGCGATGTACCTCTCGATTCTTCAGGCGCCGCAGCGCAGCCGCATCACGCTCATGGTGAAGACGGACTCCGAGCCCCAGAACCTCATCGGTCCGCTGAGAGAGCTCGTCCAGAGCATCGACCCCGCCGTCGCTCTCTTCGATGTCACCACGATGGACGCGACGCTGCGCAGCTCGCTCGCCAGAGAGCGCTTCACGTCACTCCTTCTCGCGCTCTTCGCGGTCGCCGCGGTGCTGCTGGCCGGCTTTGGCGTGCACGGAGTCCTCTCCTATCTGGTCGCGGTCCGCCGCCGCGAGGTGGGACTGCGCCGGGCTCTCGGCGCGACGCGACGCGAGGTCCTCTCTCAGGTCGTCGGCGACGGGGCCAGGCTGGCCACCGCGGGCGTCGTCCTGGGCACCCTCCTGAGCCTGGCCACCGCCGACCTGCTGCAGTCGCTCCTCTTCGGCGTGTCCCGTGCCGGAGTCCCGCTGATCGTCACCGTCGCACTCGGCCTTCTCGGGCTGAGCGTGCTGGCCTGCTGGCTTCCTGCGCGGGCAGCTGCACGCACCCCACCGAGCGAGGTTCTCAGAGGCTGAGCAGGCCCGAAGCCAGACGGGTCGCCCGGAAGATCAGCGCTTCGGCGGCGTCTGACGAAAGTCGCTGATCGGAATCAAGCTGCCCGGCTGGCGCACCGACATCGCGCGCCAGGTGTCGTCGCGAGGTCCACTGGCACGAGTCCGAAAGACGGCTCCGGCGCCGGCGAACGCCGGCACCAGGACACCGACCTGCGGCACCGAGTCCGAGCGGGGCCTTTCCGCCGTTCTCAAGACCTCTCGCATCAGATCGATCTGGGCCAGGGCGACGTCGTTGTCCGTGGGGCCGGCCTCGTCGGCAGGTGTCGAGCGTTCTTCGTCAGCCGCTTCGAGCTCCTCGAGGCGCGCCAGCTTGCGTTCGACCTCGAGCTGCCGCTCGCGCTCTTCGTGCGCCGCGCGCCGCGTCTCCGCTTCGAGCCGCTCGAGCTCGAGCCCGCGGACCTTTTCTTCCGGAGTCACCCAGTCACCGCGGTAGGAGACGAGTCCCCGCCGACGCATCACGGTCGCTTCGCTGAGCCAGCCTTCGCCGTCCACCAGGACGTGATCGAGCTCCTTCATGCGCGGCGCGAGCCCGGGCGCCATCGGGTCGAGCTCGGCAGCGCGCAGCGTCGCAGCCTTCGACTCCGCGACCAGATCATGGGACGCAGCCCACACGGCGAAGTCGAGCCACTCCCTGGCAGTCGCCGTCCCGGCCAAGGCGCGCTTGCGCTCGGCGAGCTCCTGCGACGGCGTCAGCGCCTCGTCGATCCTCAGGATCCGGCTCTTCGGCAGGCGCATCTCGCCGCCTCCGAACTGAACCACGACGGTGTCGCCCTGATCGATGGCAACAACCTCCTCGAAGACGTTGCCGTTCTTGAGATGCACCGTGTCGGCGAGGACCGATCCCGGCAGCAGAGAGGCTCCGACCAGAGCGCAGAAGCGTGCACGACGACGGACCTTGAGCGACGGTGACGAGGAGCGGTGCAACATGGCTGGCCTCCTTCAGGCCCCGGACGGCGTCCGGCACGAAAACGGTGTCTCATGTGAATGTAGCAAATGCAACGCCCACACGAGCGCCTCTATTCCACGGGCACACGCCCACCCGAGCGCGTTCCCAGGGTTCTCAGGGGGCCACCGGGACGCTCCTCGAGCGCTATAGTCCTCCTCGATGGCAAGCTCCCCGCCGGCGCCGAGCCTCGACCTCGACGCCCGGCCGTCCCGTTTCGGAATCGTCGACCTCGGTTCGAACACCGCCCGACTCGTCGTCTACGAGTGCCGGCCCCCTCACTGGTACCGACTCGTCGACTCGATCCGCGAGCCGGTCCGACTCGCGGAGGGCATGCAGGACGACGGCTCGCTGCAGCCGGAGGCGCTCGAGCGGGCCCGCGCCGCCCTCTGGCTCTTCGCGGACTACGCGCGCGCCGCGGAGCTCGACGACGTGCACACCTTCGCCACGAGCGCGGTGCGCGAAGCGACGAACCGCGACCTCCTCCTCGACCAGCTCCCGAAGATGGGTCTGAGCTCGTTCGAGGTTCTCAGCGGCGAGCAGGAGGCGGCACTCGGCGTCTGCGCCGTCGCCAACGCCTTCGACCTCGAAGACGCCTGGGTCATGGATCTAGGCGGCGGATCGGCGCAGATCTCGCTCATGCGCGGAGGCCAGTTCGTCCGCGGCACCGCCTTTCCGCTCGGCGCCGTGCGCCTCTTCGACCGTTTTCTGGCCGAGTCTCAGGAAGCCGACGGCAAGGCATCCCGTGAGAGTCTCGAGAGGCTCGACGCCTTCCTCGAGAGCGAGCTCGCCCAGACTCTCGACGCCGTCGCCGAGGACGATCTGCCGATCCTCGCCATGGGCGGCACGGTGCGCAACCTCGCCCGAATCGCGCAGAAGGAAGAGGACTATCCGCTGCCGCAGCTCCACTCTTACCCGCTGTCGTACGAGTCTCTCGACCGCATCGCACGCAAGCTGAGTGGCTCCAATCAGGCCGAGCGCGAGCGCACCGGCGGGCTCAGCCTCGACCGAGCAGACATCATCGTTCCGGGGGCTCGCGTGTTTCGTCACGTGCTGGAGCGCAGCGGCCGCTCCGAGCTACTGATCTCGGGCGTCGGAGTACGCGAAGGCGCCTTCTTCCGGCGCTTCCTTCCCGAGCCCCACCGCATCGAGGACGTGCGAAAGTTCGCCGTCGGCAACCTCTTCAGCCACTACCCCCAGCCGCGGCTGCATACGGAGCACGTCCGGCGACTCGCCGAGCGACTGTTCGAAGGACTGACGCCGCTGCACAACCTCGACGACTCGTGGCGCGAGCTGCTCAGCGCCGCCGCAACGCTGCACGACATCGGCATGACGATCGGCTACTACCGCCACCACCGGCACGGTGCCTTCCTCGTCTCGTCCTCGGCGTTGCACGGCTTCGATCACCGCGAGCACGCGCTGATCACTCTGCTCGTGCACTACCACCGCAAGGGCGAGCCGGGCGGACGT
>JBCCLJ010000072.1:0-28690 GCA_039026915.1 Acidobacteriota bacterium | reverse complement strand
CGGCAAACTGCTGCAGTCGCCGCCGTCTTCGGGAGGTCCTAGCGGGAGTCAGGGCTGATGGCGATCGAGACGGTGACTCTTGTCCCGACTCCCCGAACGGGAAGGCACCGGCAGCGAGTTCGACTCGCGCGGACTGAGACACCGATCGCCATGCACCGCTGCCGCGCCCTCAAGCCCCGTGCGGCGGCGAGAGCACGGAGACCGGAGCCGGACGGACTCGGGTTAGATCGCCGCGTCGAACGCCAACCGCATCCTTGCCGGCCGCATCACCGCCAGCTGCGTCACCCTCAGCTGAACGACCGCCACCCGCGTCATCGCCAGGAGCTCCGACGCTGGCTCGACGCAGCCGAGCGCGCGGCGGACGACGCGGCGATCCCTGGGCAGTCCACGTCGCTGCGAGCCGGAGAGCTTCCCTCGACGGCAGAGGGCGGTGACCCGCGCAACCAAGGTCTTTGCCCATGACGGAACCCGATGTCACCACCGATGCCAACGCGGAGTCCTCCGAGCCGAAGCTCGAGCGCGCCACCTATGAGATCGTGCGTGACCGTCTCGTCACGCAGGCAAGTGAGCTGCGCGATCGCGCCGAGGCCCTGAATGCGAAGCGACTCGAGCTCTTCGGCGGGTCCGAGTTCGAGGTCGTCGGCTCGTTGCGGATTCGTACCGAGAACAACTGCGTGCCGCGCGACGTGGCCCAGGTCGGCGACACGTTGCTCTTCGGCTACAACGTCTTCATTGGCCTGAAGAAGGAGACGGAGGTCGACGATGTCTTCGTCAGCCAGCGCTTCGTCGAAAAGGACGACGGCTCATTCTCCTTCGAGGAGGCACCGGCGCCCTTCCTCGAGGAAACGTCGTTCGTCACCGACTTTCGAGAGCTCTACACCTACTACGCCGGAGCCAAGCTGCTGCAGTTGCGCAAGCTCGGCGGGCGCCTGCTGGCCATCTTCCAGACCGGGGCTACGGTTCACGACAACAAGGTCCTGCGCTGGGCCGTGGATCCCCAGGGGAAGGCGAGCTATCAGGACAATCGCGGCGAGCGAGATCACGTGTTCGAGACGTCGCACGACTTCGAGTGGACGAAGACGACGCGCGACGACCACGTGCAGGGCGCTCATCCGCACGTCGAAATCCTCGGCGAGGTCTTCGTCGAGACCGTCGGCGGCGACCTCACGGTCAAGGTCGAAGACAACACCGAAGACGGACTGGGGATCTACCGCGAGCCGGTGGAAGATGCCGATCAGAGCCTCGACGACGCCGAGGTCGAATACGCCGCGCTCGGCAACCTCATCCTCATCCGGCTGCTGCCCTTTCGCGAGGAAACTTGGCGCTATCTGGTCTTCAATCGGCTGACCAAGAAGGTGCAGCGTATCGACGCCGTCGGGCTCGCCTGTCAGCAGCTGCCGGAGGATCACGGTGTCATCTTCCCCGGCGGCTACTACCTGCGCTCCGGCGAGACCAAAGTCTTCGACACCGACACGGACGACCTCGAGTTCGTGAAGCGCATTCGCTCGCCCAACGGCGAAGACGTGCTCTACGTCTTCCACCACCGCAACTCCGGGCGATTTCTCCTGCTGCCCTACAACATGCTGCGCAAGGAGGTCCTCAATCCGGTCGACTGCCACGGCTACTCGCTCTTCGACAGCGGCCGCATGATCGTGCTGCGCGACACCTCGGACGAACCGACGCGCGTGCACACGATGCAGGTCTGGCAGACGCCGTTCTGCTCCGAGGTGTTCGCGGCGCAGGGAACGAGTGCCGCCGCCGGTACCTACCTGGAGCAGATCGGAAACGCCGAGCTGGTGCGCGGCATCTCGGACGCTCTGACCATCGACCGCGCCGCCCGTGAAGAGAGCGCGTCGGCGCAGCTCTACGAAGACCTCATTCGCAACTGCAACCGCACCCTCGACTCCTACCACTGGCTCGGTCACGAGGAAGCCGGTGGCCTCGCCGAGAGCGTCGACTCGATCCGCGCCACCGCGGAGCTCGTCGTCGACGAGTTCGAGAAAGTCCAGGCTCTCCGACGGCAGTCGTCCGAGGCCTTGGCCCAAGCAGAGCAAGCGATGGTCGAGCTGGAGCGCGAGCTGCAGCCGACCTCCTGGAGCGACGCCACACAGTTCACCGACGCCCTGGCCAGACTTCGCCGCCAGCGCGGCGAGCTGATTACGCTGCGCGACCTGCGGTACGTCGATGCGGCACGTCTCGACGAGCTCGAGCAGCGCAACATCGCTCACTTCGACGACATCAGCCAGCGCACCGTCGCGTTTCTGGGCGACGAAGAAGCACTGAAGCCCTACCACGAGCGCATCGCTGAGCTCGAGTCGAGCGTCGAAGCGGTGAAGACCGTGAAAGAGGCCGACGAGCTCTCCGAACGCACGGCCGAGCTCGAGGAGGCACTGCGCATCCTCACCGAGATCGTCAGCGGCCTCGAGGTCGACGATGCGACGCTGCGCGCCGCACTCCTGGAGCGCATCTCCGAGGTCATGGCCGGCATCAACCGCCTCCGCGCCCTCGGCGAAGGGCGGCGTCGCGAGCTGCGATCGCGCGAAGCGACGGCGGAGTTCGGGGCCGAGTTCCGTCTCTTCTCCCAGGCCGCCTCGTCGGCGATTCACCTCGCCAAGTCGCCGGAGGAGTGCGACGAAGGCCTGGCGCGCCAGATGCTCGGTCTCGAGGAGCTCGAGAGCCGGTATGCCGACTTCGACGAGTTCCTGGGCGAGCTGGTGACCAAGCGAGAGGAGATCTACGAAGCGTTCTCCTCGAAGAAGCAGCAGCTGCTCGACGAACGGCAGCAGCGCGCCGAGCGCCTCTCGCAGGCGGCCGACCGGATCCTCGAGAGCGTTCAGCGTCGCGGGCAGACCTTCGAAGACGCTTCGGAGCTGAACGCCTTCTTTGCCTCCGATCCGATGGTGATGAAGGTGCGCACGCTCGCAGAAGATCTGCGCGAGCTCGGCGACAGCGTGCGCGCCGACGAGATCGAAGGACGGATCAAGGCGGCGCAGCAGGAGTCGGCACGTGGTTTCCGCGACCGCCAGGAGATCTTCGAAGAAGGCGACGTGCTGCGACTCGGCAAGCATCGCTTCTCGGTGAACACGCAGCCCTTCGACCTCACCCTGGTACCGCGCGGAGAGGGACTTGCCCTGCATCTCACCGGCACCGACTTCTACGAGGAAGCCGATACGGACGCGCTCGGCTCAGCACAGGAGGTTTGGAGCCAGGCGCTCGTCTCGGAGAACGAGTCGCTCTACCGGGCCGAGTACCTGTCCGGCAGCATCCTGCGCGCCGCAGAGCGCGGCGAGCGGGATCTCAGTCTCGAGCGTCTTCACGAGGCCGTCGAGACGGAGACGGTGCTCGAGCTCGTGCGCGAAGTGGCGGGAGAGCGCTACGACGAGGGCTACGAGCGCGGCGTGCATGACGCCGACGCCGCGCTCCTGCTGACGCAGCTCGTCGCCCTCTTCTCTACCTCCGATCTCCTGCGCTACCCCGGCAGACCTCGGGCCCACGCCGTGCTCTTCTGGGCCTTCGGCCTCGACCGCGAGGCCCGCGAGCTCCTTCAGCGTCGGGCGCAGAGCCTCGTGAGGCTCCGCCAGAGCCTCGGCGCCGGAGAGGCGCTCGCCCGACTCGCGGACGAAGTCGCGGACGAGCTCGAGACTTTCCTCGAAGCCGAAGCGCTGACGCTCCCTGACTTCGATCCGCGGACGGCCGGCCGCTACCTCGTCGAGGAAGTCGGTCGCGACCGTCTCGAGTGGATCCTGGGCCCCGGAGCGATCGAGCTTCGCGACGCATTTCACAAGTCGCTGCGCGACCGCTCCCTCGAACGCCAGCTGCAGGACGACCTGCGCAGCGTCGACGGACTCGCCGCGCGCTACGGGCTCGCCCGCGCCTGGGTGGAGAGCTTCGCCGCCACCGTGGATCAGGAGGCGCCCGCCGTCTGCGAGCTGACCGCTCTCCTGCTCACGGACGAGGCCGGGTTGAGCTGGCGAGAAAGCCACGCTCGCGTCAGCACCAACGTCGGCGGACTGCTCGGGCAGCATCCCAGAATCGAGGGCGGCCAGGTGAACCTGCGCATCGACCGCTTCCTCGAGCGCTTGGAGGCCTACGAATCGACCACCGTGCCAGCTTTCCGCTCGTTCCAAGAGAAGCGCCACGAGCTGCTCGAGGAGCATCGCGAACGACTGCGTCTCGACGAGTACCAGCCGCGCGTCATGAGCTCGTTCGTACGCAACCGCCTGCTCAGCGAGGTCTACCTGCCGCTGATCGGCGACAACCTCGCCAAGCAGATCGGTGCTTACGGCGACGCCAAGCGCACCGACCTGATGGGCCTGCTGCTGCTCATCTCCCCGCCCGGCTACGGCAAGACGACCGTCATGGAGTACGTCGCCAACCGCCTGGGCCTCGTCTTCGTCAAGGTCAACGGACCGTCGCTCGGACACACCGTCACCTCTCTCGATCCGGCCGACGCGCCCAACGCCACGGCGCGCCAGGAGGTCGAGAAGATCAACTTTGCCTTCGAGCTCGGCAACAACGTACTTCTCTACCTGGACGACATTCAGCACACCTCGAGCGAGCTGCTGCAGAAGTTCATCTCACTCTGCGACGGCCAGCGCCGCGTCGAGGGCGTGTGGAAGGGACGCACGAGCACCTATGACCTGCGCGGCAAGAAGTTCGCTGTGTGCATGGCGGGCAACCCGTACACCGAGGCTGGAGAGCGCTTTCAGATTCCGGACATGCTCGCCAATCGCGCCGACGTCTACAACCTGGGCGACGTGCTCGAAGGCAAGGACGATCTCTTTGCGCTGAGCTACATCGAGAACTCGCTGACCTCGAACTCCGTCATGGCACCGCTCGCCGGCCGTGAGCCGAAGGATCTCTACCGCTTCGTCGACATGGCAAAGGGCGAGGAGATGCAGACCGACCAGCTCTCGCACCCCTACTCGTCCGTCGAGGTGCAAGAGATCCTCAACATCCTCGGCAAGCTCCTGCGCGTGCAGGACGTCCTGCTGAAGGTCAACCAGCAGTACATCTCCTCCGCTGCCCAAGACGACAACTACCGAACCGAGCCGCCGTTCCAGTTGCAGGGCTCGTACCGCAACATGAACAAGCTGGCCGAAAAGATCGTGCCGGTGATGAACGACGACGAGCTCGAAGCACTCCTCGACGATCACTACCTCGGCGAAGCGCAGACTCTGACGACGGGTGCGGAACAGAACCTCCTCAAACTGCGCGAGCTGCGCGGCGTCCTCGACGACGAGGAGTCAGCCCGATGGCAGCAGATCAAGCAGGGGTTCCTGCGAGCGCGAGCGATGGGTGGCGCAGAAGACGACCCGGTGACGCGCGTCACGGGGACACTGGGCCTCCTGTCGGACCAGCTGGCGACGATCTCGAGCAGCATCGAGACAGCGTCGGCGACCCGCACCGAGCAGCCCGAAGGACCGTCGCCGGAGCGTCTTTCGCGTCTGGTCGCCGCGCGGGTCGATGCGGCTTTCGCCGAGCGCATGGAACGCCGTGCCGTAGCGGACGCGAGAGAGACAAGGGCAGAGAACGAAACGAGCGTCGAGGCCGCTCCGCGCATCGAGCTCGACCTGGGACCGTACGTCGAAAAGCTGCAGGAGACGCTCGATGCGCTCGCCCAGGCGACGGTCACGGCGACGGAGCTCTCGGCCGCCGCGCCTGTCGAGCCTTCGCGACAGGCGGCGCTCCCGTCGGACTCGGAGCCGTCGCCGAAGAGAAGCTCGCGGTCCTCCGGAAGCGGCACGACCCTGCCGCCGACGAGCTCGTTTTCGGTGGCCCCCGCGGTCTCGTCAGAACAGGTCGAGGCGGTGACGCAACAGCTCGATCGCCTGGTGCGCGGCATGCAGGCGATCGGCGGCGCCATCGCCAACGCCCGACCGCAGGGCAACGCCGAGACCGTGCGGGTCGTGCAGACGCTGCAGCCCGGTGTCTACGATCTGATCGACGAGCTGTCGGACAACATCGACACCGGCGTCATGGACGTGCTCAAGGACGTGTCGCGCTGGCTCAAGCGCCAGGACGTGGAGCCCGACGCGCGCATCGAGCAGCTGCTGGAGAGAACCCTGACCCAGCTCGACCGCTTCAAGGATCTGGTCGGTGCGCTCAAGAAGATCGACACGGGAGGGTTGGTCGGAGGCGAATCGCCTTCGGACTGATCGATCAGGGGCTCAGAGCACCCGGATGTCGGCCGTCAGGCCCAGGTCGTCGAGAGACTTGCGAATCTCGACGCGATAGAGCGGGTTCGTGATCCAGACGGTCTCGGGCGAACGCTCGCGGAGGCTCTCCGGCGCGACGACTTCGTGACCCGTGCCGGGTGTGAAGCGACCGTGCTTCTTCGGGTTCAGATCGACGACGCAGTCGAGCTCGTGGCCGATCGAGAGCGCGTTGAGCAGAGCGACGCCCTTCGAACCGGCTCCCCAGAGAACAGCTCGCCCGCCCGACGCATCCTCGAAGGTCTCCCGGGTCCGCTGCAGACGGTCCGCGAAGCGCGGGGCGAAGGCCCTCGCTTCCTGAAGCAGCTCCGCAACGTCGGCAGTCGCGGCGCCACGCTTCCCCGCCCGCGCCATCAGGCCGAGGTACTGGCCGCCAAAGGCTTCCTCGACCTCGATGCCCTCGAAGCCATGGCTTGCAAAGAGGTACTCCAACGACTCCCGCGAGAAGTACCCGCAGTGCTCGTAGATGAGGTCCCAAACGGAGAGGTCCCGAAGGATCGCTCGCAGGTTCGGAACCTCGAAGTACACCGCGGTACCGGTCGGGAGCGTCCCACGAAGATCGTCGAGGAAGGGTCCCGGCGACTCGATGTGCTCGAGCACGTGCCGGCAGGTCACCAGCTGTGCTTGCCGCAGCCGGTGATCCCCCACGTGATCGCTGTTCGTCAGCTCGACGGCACCTTCGGCCCTCCTCTGTTTCGCCTGGGGCAGGCTGGGATCGAAACCGAGGCCGGGGGCCCCCGAGCGCCGATAGAAGAGCTCGAGAAAGTGACCGTCACCGCAGCCGACATCCACCACCAGGCCGCCCTCGGCCACGGTGGCGAAGGCGCGCAGACGATCGACGAGGTCTTCGGCGAACGCCTGGAAGTGAGGCGAATGATGCAGCGCATTCTCGTAGTCCGAGCCGTACTCGAGAAGCGAGGGGTCGAAGGCCGAGTTGTAGACGTGACCACAACGCTGACAGCAGTCGAGCTCGATCGCCCCCCGAGTCACACGGAGCGCTTCTGCCCGGGAGCGCAGAAGCACGTTACAAAAGAGCGGTACTTCGCCCAACGCGGCGATGCGCCGGACACCGGACGACCCGCAAACCGGACAGACTGCAGCGGCAGCTTCGAACGTTCCCTCCATCAGAGGGCGAGCAGCTCCGAATCGACGCCCAGCTCTTCCAGCTGCGCTTCGACTTCGCCGCGGTAGATCGAGTTCATCAGCACAATGAGCCCCGGAGGGTTCTCGGCGAGCTGCTCCGGATTCAGGACCGCGTGGCCGGAGCCTGGAAGGAAGGCCCCCTGCTTGTGCGGGTTGATGTCAACGACGTAGTCGACTTGGCGGGCGGTATCGCCAAGTGCCGTGACGAAGGCGACGGCCTTCGAACCTCCGCCCCACAGCACGGCCCCACGCGAGGCCCGGCGCTCGAGCTCGTCTCGCCACCAGGTTCTCCTCGCTTCGAACTCTCGGGCGAAGGAGTCCACGTCGCGGGCCAGGCCGTCGAGCTCGGCTGCCGAGATCCCCTCGACCCCTGCGCTCCCGAGGGGCCTAGCCTCCAGAGTGAGGTACTGCGCATCGTACTCGCTGGCCACCCGCAGCGGCTCGAAACCGGCACGAACGAAGAGGTTTCGCAGCGACGCCGCGCTGAAGTAGGAGCAGTGCTCGTAGTAGATGTCCCAGTAGGCGACGTCGCGCAGGATCCGGGTGACGTCCGGCACTTGAAAGAAGAGCAGCGCCTCTTCCGGCCTCGCTCCATCGCTCCGCTCGATACATCCGCGGAGGGTCGCGAGCAGTTCGGCTGGGCGGGTGATGTGCTCGAGAGTCATCTTGCAGCAGAAGGCGTCGACGTCCGAGTCGCAGAGCTCTTCACTGAAGAAGTCCTGGATGAACCGCGCTTTGTCTTTCCCCGCCTCGGCGTCGCGCTCGGGGATGTAAGCCGGATCGAAGCCCAGTCCCTCGTTGTCGCCCATCTGGCAGATGAGGTGCAAGAAGTCGCCCTTACCGCAGCCAATCTCGACGATCTTCTTCCGGTGCAGGCCGTGGCGATCGAGAAAGGAACGCGTCAGACTTTCGTGGAACGCTCGGAACGTCGGCGAAAACGACTGCGTTTCCTCGTAGTCCTGCGAGTATCGCAGCAGCTCTTCGCGAAACGACAGGTTGCCGATGAAGCCGCACTCGGCGCAGAACCCGAGTCGGATCTCGCCCCGGGGAAAGTCGACAGCCTGTTCACGAGTGGCGCAGAGGAGCACGCTGTGCACCGGTACGCCGGCCTGCTCGTAGAAGACACGAACGTCGAGGCTTCCGCAGGCCAGACAGCGGGTCACGGCGTCCCTTCCGAGCTGTCGGCCGAGCTGGGAGCGTCGGCGCTGGACCGGTTCAGTGCCCACACCGTCGCCAGCACGAGGCCCGCGAGCAGCGAGTACCAGCCGACCTCCAGGGCGAAGACGAGCCGCTTGATCTGGTAAATCTCGAAGTCCCGGCTCCTCAGCAGCGAGTGCATCTCGAACTCGAGGAATCGCAGCGCGAGCGCTGCCACGGCGACCCCGGCGAGTGCGCCTCGCAGCACGAGGCGGGCGGAGGGTCTGACCTCGCGGAGCCGACCGAGCGCGAGGAAAGCGACGAGGCACGCCAGCACGAGCGGTAGCGCCGGGACCAGCGGACGCAGGCGCGGCGGCACCTTGCCCAGTCCGAGCGTGGCGGGAAGCACCTGCAGGCTGCCGAAGGTGACGTCCATGTGATGCGCCACGAGGAGAATCGAGCCGCGCGATGCCGGGAAGGGTCCGGCCAGAAGATGCGTCTGCCAGCCTTCGGGCTCGGCCTCGACCGCCGGCCAGGCCTTGAGACTGTATTGGGGGCCGACGATCGTCCTCTGCACCTTGAGCTTGAGCACGTACGTCTTGCCCAGGACCATCTCGAGGGCTGACGAGCCCGATCCGATCGCCGGAGCCTTCGGAGTCAGCCGCAGCTCGGGAGGACCGTCTTCATGCACTTCGTAGAAGACGTTGGCCCCGTAGGGCTCCCATCCGCAGCGCGGCTGGGCACACTGCACCGGAGCGTGAGTGTGCCCCTGCCAGCCGACGATCACGGCAAGGCCCGGAGCGATGCTGATGTCGTTGTAGCCCGCCGGGTCGATCGAATGCGTCGTGACCGGCACCGAAACCTCGTAGTCCGACCAGCCGACGTCACCGACCACGACGGTTCGGTCGTAGGCAACGGAATCGGGCGACGTGCGCAGGCCCTGTGGCGTCAGCATCCAGAAGCCGTCGACCACGCGGGCGGCCTCCTGCACGTCCCCGAAGCGCTGCCAGTCGACGTCGAGCGGTACCGAGGAGCGCTCCGGATCGTAGATCACCTCCACCGAACGAGCGGTCGTTCGGCCGCGAGCGTCGGTCAGCTCGATCTCCACTCGATTGCTCCCCCGCTCGAGATCCCGACGCTCGATGTCGATGTTGAAATCGCCCGCAGCAGCGAGCCGACGGTCATCGGGACCGACGGCGAGCGTGCGAGGGGCGCCGCCGTTGAGGCGGTACTGCAGACGACTCACTCCCGCCTCGGCGCTCACCGTGCCCAGCACGTTGATCCAACGCTGAGAGACGCCGCCGAACGGCTGCTGGTCGCCGTACCAGACGTCGATCTCAGGATCTCCGGCGTCGGTGTCTGCAGCGAGCACGCCGGCAGCCGCCAGGAGGGCGATGAAAGCCCAGGTCCGTGCGGCGCCCCGAAGAGACGCGATTGTCGGAACGTCCGACTTCGAGACACCGTGGTCCCTCCCGGCGAGCCGCCGGCGGCCCTGCGCGACCTCCCCTCGTGCGCCGCGGGACGTTCTGGCAAGCGTCATCGAGCGACCCGCCGCAGCGTCTCGTCGAGGCGGCCCTGTGAAAGGAGAAGGCGCAGCTGAGGCACGCGAGCGTAGCGGGCTCCTTCGAACTCCTCGAGGCCGAGGCCCTCTCGCTTCACGGCCGCCAGAACCTGCTCCGCTCCTCTGCGAACGGTCCAGAGAGGATCGAAGGCCGGCACCTCCTGCGCGATGCGGTCGCACGAGACCCGATAGTTGCGCGGGTCCGTCACGGCGCCACCCGCCACCTCCAGGCGCGAGTCCGGCACGGTCTCCCGAACGATCTCCGCAACGTCGAGGATCGTGTAGTTCTCCTGCGTTCGTCCGACGTTGAACGCGCGATTGTGGACCCGCTGTCGCGGCGCTTCGAGCACGGCGAGAAAGGCGCTGCAGATGTCCTCGACGTGCACTAGAGGCCGCCACGCCCGACCGTCGCTCTTCAATTTGACGAAGCCCGTCGTATGAGCCCAGCACACGAGATTGTTGACGACGAGATCGAAGCGAATCCTGGGCGAAGCGCCGAACGCCGTCGCGTTGCGCAACAGTATGGGGCTGAAGCTGTCGTCGGCCAGCTGCTGCAGGTCGCGCTCGGCGAGCACCTTTGAGCGGCCGTACGGAGTCACGGGATGGAACGACGCATCCTCGTCGATCAGCTCGTCTCCCGAAGCTCCGTAGTTGCTGCACGACGACGAGAAGACGAAACGCTCGACGCCTTCCGCCCGCGCCATCTCCGCCAGCCGGACCGTGGCGAGGTGGTTGATCTCGAAGGTCAGCTCAGGGTTCAGATCGCCCAGGGGATCGTTCGAAAGGGCCGCGAGATGAGCCACCGCGTCGAAGCCTCGCACGTCCTCGGGCTCGACGTCGCGCAGGTCCTTGCGCAGCGCAGGAACGTGAACGTCGAGACGACCGAACGTGCACGACTCGTAGAGATCGCTGTCGAGACCGTGAACCTCGTGACCGGCAGCCAGCAGCCTGGGAACGAGAAGGGCTCCGATGTAGCCACAGTGGCCGGTGACGAGAATCCGCATCGTTGAGCTCCAGCTCAGCTCCAGAGGCGCCAGGGGCAGTCGTCGCGCTCCCAGAGTCGCTCGAGGATGTAGCGTTCTCGAAGCGTGTCCATGCACTGCCAGAATCCCTGGTGCTTGAAGGCCATGAGCTCGCCGTCCCGGGCGAGACGCTCGAGGGGACCTGCCTCCCACTGCACCTCGTCACCCCCGATGTAGTCGAAGATGCCGGGCTCCAGCACGAAGAAGGCGCCGTTGATCCAACCCTCGCCCAGCTGCGGCTTCTCGGTAAACCGGTCGACGCGCTCGCCGTCGAAGGTCATGTAGCCGTAACGCGCCGGGGGCCGGACGGCGGTGAGAGTCGCCAGCTTGCCGTGAGACTCGTGGAAGTCGAGGAGACGGCGAAGGTCGAGGTCGGAGAGACCGTCGCCCCAGGTCAGCATGAAGCGTTCGTCGCCGATGAGATGCTGCAGACGCTTGATCCTGCCGCCCGTCAGCGTGCTGAGGCCGGTGTCGACGAGCTGGACCTTCCACTGCGGTGACCGCGCCCCTTCGAGCTCGGTCTCGCCCGTGCTGAGGTCGATGCGCAGATCGCTGTGCAGGGCATGGAAATCGAGGAAGTACTTCTTGATGTACTCGCCTTTGTAACCCAGGGCGACGATGAAGTCCTCGAAGCCGAAGTGACTGTAGTGCTGCATGATGTGCCAGAGGATCGGACGGCCACCAATCTCGACCATCGGCTTCGGGCGGATCTCTGTCTCTTCCGCCAGACGGGTGCCGGCGCCTCCTGCGAGCAGTGCCACCTTCATCGTGAGACTCCCGGGTCGGTAGGCGCCGCCGGCGGCTCGGTCCGCGCGGACGGGCGCGCCGCGACTCCGGAGGCGCGGTAGGCCAGCTTCCAGCTCCACGGGGCGATGCCGATGGCGACGTCGGCCGCCATGCGTGCGAAGTTGAGATCGGAGAAGAACCAGCGGCCGACAGAACGGTGACAGGCAACCTTCTGCGAGAGACTCAGCGGTGCGCCCCGCAGTGAACGTGCGTACTCTCGGGGTATGCGCCAGTGAGGGAAGACGAAGAAGCTGCGGTTCTTGGGGTCGAACCACTTGGCGCGCTGATGGTGGGAGGGCATCGCCCGGATCGAGCGCTCGGGATGGTCGCGGAAGAAGAGCTCCACTCCGGGGGCTTCACGAAACGGACCGAGCAGACCGAGTTCGACGCGCAGAACGCGGTCCGAGCCGATGTAGCTCGAGATGAGCCGGGTTTTCCCGAGGGCATCCCGCCTTGCCAAGCCGAACACCTCGTAGCAGTGGCGATCGTTGAGAACCAGATCTCGGTAGCGCACCACGGCGGAGGCGGAGCCCGATTCTGGGCGCAGCGGCGAAAACTCTCCCAGATGCCGATCGTTCTCGTCGAGTACGCAGGCTCGCGTCAGAGCCAGCACGGCGTCGGGGTGCTGCTCCAGCTCCTCGACGCAGCAGGCAACGAAGTCCGGACCCAGGAAGTCGTCGTGGGCAACCCACTTGAAGTACTTCCCGCGCGCCGCCTGGAAGGCGCGGTTGAAGTTGGCCGCAGCCCCGAGGTTCGAAGCATTGCGGCTGTAGCGGACCCTGGGATCTTTCGCGGCCGCCGCGCGGCAGATCGACTCCGTGGCGTCGGTCGAAGCATTGTCCACGACGACGATCTCGAGGTCGGCGAAGGACTGTTCACAGAGGCTCTTCAGAGTCTCCGCCAAGTACCGCTCGCCGTTGAAGACGGGTACGCCAAGAGACACCAATGGCTTTGGTTGTGACAGCGGGCTTTGCACGAGGAGAAAAAAGGCGGGGGAGAACGCCAGCAACAAACGCCTATTCTACTACGGACCAGACCCCGACGACGCGACCTCACAAAGCGGCGGCCCACTCCCCGCAAAGCGTTAGTGTGGGGTCTGGAGGAGCAGATAGAACGATGAAACACGTCCTTTACGGCGCCGAGATCTCTTACTTCACCGGCAAGGCTCGGTCGTACCTGCGCTGGAAGGGCATCGACTTCGAGGAGCGACCGGCTGACCGGGCGTTCTTCAAGGAGGTCTGCCTGCCGCGGCTCGGACGACCGATCATCCCCGTCCTCATCACCCCCGAGGATGAGGCAATCCAGGACACGACGCTGATCACGGATCACTTCGAGGAGGCGGTGCCAGAGCCGACGTTCACGCCGAGCAAACCGGTCCAGCTCCTCGTCGCGCGACTCCTCGAGCTCTACGCCGATGACTGGCTCCTGCTGCCGGCGATGCACTACCGCTGGAACTACGACGCGGACGTCACGATGCTCGAGTTCGGCATGAACCTGGCTCCCGAAGCGCCGCTCGAGCAACAGCGCGAAGCGGGCATCAAGGCGGCCGGGCCGTTTGCCGGCTCGCTTCCAGCGCTCGGCGTTCACGAGCACAATCAAGAAGCGATCGAGACGTCGTTCCTCGCGCTTCTCGGAGAGCTCGACGCGCACTTCAGGCAGCATCCTTTCCTGCTCGGCGGCCGACCGAGCCTCGCCGACTTCGCCTTCATCGGTCCGTTCTACGCGCACCTCTTCCGCGACGCGACGAGCGGAGCCCTGATGAGACGCGAGGCGCTGACGGTCGCACGCTGGGTCGAGCGAATGATGGCTCCTTCAGGTCAGGCACTCGGAACGTTCCTGCCCGACGACGAGATCGCGCCGACGCTCGAGCCGATTCTGAAACGCATGATGCGCGAGCACATGCCCTGCCTCGCCGACACTCAGGGAGCCATGGAAGCGTGGAAGCAGGGCCACACGGGCGAGCCACCGCCGCGCGCCGTCGGCATGCACGACTTCGAGCTCGAGGGCGTCACCGCGCCGCGAGCGATCCGCACCTACGGTTCCTGGCTCCACCAGCGCGCGAGGAGCGTTTACGACGCGATGGCCGACGACGACCGCGCTCGAGCCGACGCGCTGCTCGATCGCTGCGGCGGAGCGCTCTTCGCTCAGACCACGATCGACGTACCGCTGCGCCTCGATAACTGTCACCTGCAGTGGCAGGAGAGCTGAAGCCGCCCGGTCTGCTCGTCGAAACGTCATGCAGCACGCCTTCCTCGACCATCAGGGACCCGTCGCGATCGCGCATCGCGGCGGCGCTCTCGAGAACGTCGAGAACACCATGGCGGCCTTCCAGCACTCGGTCGATCTCGGCTACCGCTTCGTCGAGACCGACGTCCACGCCACGGCCGACGGCCAACTCGTCGCCTTTCACGACGACGACCTGGCGCGCATCACATCGGGGGAGCACCGCGGCCGCATCGGCGAGCTCAGCTACGACCAGATCCGCAAGATCCGCCTCGGCGATCAGCACATCCCGCTCCTCGAGGAGATCCTCGACGCCTGGCCCGATCTACGGCTGACGATCGACCCGAAAGACGACACCGCCGTCGAGCCGCTGATGGAGGTGCTCGGACGCACCGACCTCGACCGCATCTGCGTCGGCGCCTTCAGCGACGAGCGCATCGGCCGCTTCCACGAGCGCTTCGGCGAGCGCATCTGCCTCGGTCTCGGTCCAGGGGCCGTACGTAGACTGCGTTTCGGCTTCCCCCACGTCGCACCCGGACTCGTTGCGCAGGTCCCGACGCAGCAGTGGGGCATTCCGCTGACCGACCGTTTCATGCTCTGGAAAGCGAGGCGTCGCGGCCTCGCCCTGCACGTCTGGACGATCAACCGGCGCCAGCAGATGGAACGCCTGCTCGATCGTGGCGTCGACGGGGTGATGACCGACGCGCCGGCGCTGCTCAAGCAGGTCTTCGAGGAGCGCGGGCTCTGGTAGGAGCGAGCTCCTTCAGTCGAGGAGCTTCTCCCAGTTGACGACGACGTCGAGACGGCCCGCCTCTCGTTCTTCCAAGGGCTCGGTGACGACAAACGTGTCACCATCGCCGGCCCACCAACGGCTGTACGTGCGAAAGAGGGTCTCGGGGGCTTCCCACTCGAACGACGAGCCCTCGCCGCGCACGGGAAACCGGACGAGGTCTGAATCGGCGTTCCGGCAGATCATCTCGGACCCATCGCCGAGCCAGCGACAGGAGGAGCCCGCCATGATCTCGAAGCGCCGACTCAGATGGGGCAGGTCGGTTACGTAGATCGAGGGATTCAGTGCATCGGCGCCGGTGCGAAAAGAGAGCCAGCGTCCGTCCGGGGAGAGCTGTGCTTCGGGGAAGCCGGACTCCGTCCGCAGCAGCTCGCGATCCGGCTGTCCGTCCCTCGTCGAGAGCATCATCACGTGCCCGGGAACGTTGTTTCTACCCACCGAGTACACCAGCAGCTCGCCCCCCTCAGCCGTCTCGACCCAAGCCATGGGATCGAGAATGCGCAGCAGATCGTCGTTTTCCACGAGCACCTCGAGCCCGCTGTCGGAGCCCGCCGTCGACAGTGACTTGGCAACGATCTGTCGTGCCCCGGTGGAGTTGGTGGAGTAGGCGATCCGTGAGCCGTCCGGAGACCAGAGCGGACCCACTTTGAGATCCGGACCCGTCGTGAAGATCTCTCGGTTGCCCGTCTCGAGCTCGAAGAGAACGACCTGTTGGTTGCCGTTGATCGTGGCGTGAACCGCCAGGGTCCGGCCGTCGGGAGAGAGGTTGGGGTTGTCGTGCGTGCCAGTGGCCAGTTGCCTCAGCGGAGCCCCGTCGCGACCGACGATCGTGATCTGTTCGAGGGCTTCTCCTGTCCAGGCCTGGTTGGTCAGCGTACCGGGGCCAACGGAGGCCAACATCCGAGCAGAGCCCTCCAAAGAGCCGACGTCTTCGAGAACGACCCTCGGCGAGCCGGAAACACGGCCGCTCTCTGCATCGAAGGTCTGCGCCACCAAAGAACCCTCCTGGAAATACAGGATGCGACCGCTCTCCACGATGCTGTTCAGCGGGCTGCGGACGAGTTCGATCCGGATTGCAGGATCGTCGAGCGACGCGAGCATGGTGACGTTCTGTCGATCGTCGGCCTTGCGGACCAGAAAGGTGAAGCGAGAGCCGTCGTCCAAGAACTGCGGGAACCGGTGACTCAGCTCACCCTCTTGGAGCTCAGTGAGGGGTTCGACCTCGCCACCGTCAGCAGAGACGGTCGACAACCCGATGTCGAACGCCTGATTGAAGAGGATGACTCCGTCGCGGTTCCATGTACCGCCCTTCGGCGTGGCCGCGTTGCAGAGAGTCCGAACCGTGCCACCGGCCGCCGGAACGCGCTTGAGTTTCTGCCCGGCAAAGAAGCCGAGGTGCTCACCATCAGGGGACCAGAAGGGGTACGAAGTATCCTCTGTACCTTCGAGAAGCACGGCCTGCGACGAGCCAAGCGGACGAACCCAGAGCTGGCGCTTCCCTGACTCGTCCTCCGTGACGAAGGCGACGCTCCGACCGTCCGGCGAGACGACGGCCGGCCCTGGCTGGATCCCACCCAGGCGTGGCAGGGTGCCTTCCGGATAGGGGATGGCAAGCCGCAGCGGCTCGGATCCGTGACCCGCGTCGGCACCCGCTTCGGGCCGCAGGAGAAGCGCGGCGACGAGTCCGCAGGAGAGGAGGAACAACACCGCGGCTGCCGCTCTCCACAGGGTGAGTCGACTCGCGTTGCCCGGACCTCGCGCAACGTCTCCGCCCGGCACGTGCCTCGAGACGCCCTGGAAGGGAACGATCGACGGGTCTTCGAGGATGGCTCTGGCTTCTCCGATGTGCTGCAGGCGCTTGCGCGGATCGCGCACGAGACAGCGTTCGAGAACCCAGCGGAGGTGCTGCGGCGTGTCGTGCGGCAGCTCACCAAAATCGACGGGCCGCGAGAGCACGGCCGCTAGCGTCGCCCCGGCCGTCTCGGACGCGAAGAGTCTGCGACCCGTGAGCATCTCCCAGATCATGACGCCAAAGGCCCAGACGTCGGCGCGCTCGTCGACAGCCCGACCTTCGGCCTGCTCAGGAGCCATGTAAGCGGTGGTCCCTAGCACCGTGCCGGCGCGGGTCAGGTGGTCCTCGAGCAGGGTTTCGTCCTGCGCTCCGTCACTGCCGGGCCCGGCACCGACGACCTTCGCCAAGCCGAAGTCGAGGATGCGCGCCGTTCCCTCGGTGTCGACCATCACGTTGCCCGGTTTGAGGTCCCGATGCACGATTCCCTTGGCGTGTGCGGCTTCGAGTCCGCTGGCGATCTGCCAACCGAGCTCGGTCACGTCGTCGATGCCGAGTGCCCCGTGCTCCAGTCGCCGCCCGAGATCCTCGCCCTGCACCAGGCGCATGACGATGAAACACTCCTCTTCGTCCCGCTCGAGGCCATGAATCGTGGCAACGTTCGCATGCTCGAGCTGAGCAAGAAGGCGCGCCTCGCGCTCGAAGCGACCGAGCAGGTCGGAGTTCGCCGTGAGCTCCAGGGACAAGACCTTGATGGCGACGTCGCGCTCGAGGACTTCGTCCCGAGCACGCCAGACCTCTCCCATGCCGCCGCGGCCGAGCAGGGAGATCAGTGTGTAGTTCGAGAGTTTCTTGCCAGGCTCAGGGTGCATGGAGATTCGCTCGACTCCTCGCCGAGGTAACGGAACGAGCCCAGCGAGCTTCTGTAGGAGAAGTCCGGAGGGAGATCTGCGAACGATATCGCGTGCTGCGGGGAGGATTGCCTCGAAAGCTAGACCTTCGGGGCATCGATCTCGGCCTCGAACTCTCTGTTCAGCTTGGAGCTGTCGTCGCCGCTCAGATCCTCGACTGTCGGGCTACAGCGATGGCCGGGCTCGCGGGTCTCGAAGAAACGGCCGGTGCCGCACAGCCCGAAGGCCGCAGCGAACGGCCGACGCGCTCGAAGACGGCGAGTTCTTCCGGATCGAACGACTCGCCAGCCTCACGAATGAGCACGTCGGAAGCGGCGGCGAGCACCTCCCTCCCCTTCTCTCTCAGCGCGAGAGGCAGGCGGCGAGCTTCGTCCATGCACCTCGTTCGGTCGGAGGCACCGCTTGGCGTGAGGCGTACGAAGGCGGGAGTAACTCAAACGCGGTGACGACGTATATCTTAAAGAGTCACCGAGACACGATGCTGAAGGACACCTCTCCCACGGAAGCGACCGAGCTCTCCGCCGCCCCGCCGTGGATCGCCCGCGTCGGCTGGGGCCTGTTTGCCTTCTGGGCCGTCGTGCTCGTCGTCTGGGGTGTGCTGCAGCCCGATCCGTACGCGCAGGGCTGGCGTCTCGTCGCCGAGCTCGCTGTTCTGGGCCGCCTCATCAACATCGCCGATGGCATCGCCATGGGCTTCTCCAAGCCGTATCTGCTCTTTCAGTCGGGTCTGCAGGACATCATCCTGCTGCTCGTGGCCTACCCGCCCCTCGTCGCCGTCTGCCAGGGCGCGGCGCAGCGCACCTTCGTCGGCCGGCGGCTCGAAGCCGTGCGCAGCACCGCGGAGGGCCACAAAGACCGCGTCGAACCCCTCGGCGCCCTGGGACTGTGGATCTTCGTCTTCTTTCCGTTCTGGAGCACCGGTGCCCTCGTCGGAGGCGTCGTCGGCTATCTTCTCGGTATGCGCCCCGCCGTCGTCTTCGGCTCGGTCTTCAGCGGCCACGTGCTCTCCGTCGTCGCGCTCGTCTACTTCTTCGACGCCATGGCCGGTCTCGCCGAGACCTTCAACTCCGGCGCCGTGAAGTTTCTGCCGTGGATCGTGCTCGGCGTGCTCGTCCTGGTGACGCTCGTCGGGCGACTGCGCGAACGGAGCGTCGACGAAGACGCAAAGGCCTGAGGCGATCTGTTCCCACGTTCGGCGGCCCTCCCACGGCGCGCGGTAGCCTCACGCTTGTGACCGTGTTCGATCAAGCCTTCCTCGACGCGCTCGAGACGCACGACGTCTCGGAGATTCAGCGCGTCTTCGACCGGGGCATGCCACCGGACCACGTCTGCCGAGGGCGCTCCCTCCTCTCCTGGCTCACCGAGATGTACACGCGCTCGCCTCGCTTCTCGGACTGCGCGCGTCTGCTGCTCGACCGAGGGGTCAGCGACGGCGACCGGACGCTCGAGCTCGTCCTGCTGGACGACGGCGACGCCCTTGCCGCCGAGCTCCGCGAGGACCCTTCGTTGCTCGATCATCGGGTGACGTTGCGGTGCGCTTTCACGCCGCTGGACGACGCGCCCCTGCTGCACGTCGCCGCGGAGTTCGTCTGCGAACAGGCCGCGCGCGCCCTTCTGAAAGCGGGAGCCGAGGTCGACGAACCGGCCGGCCGCGACGATCAGGGCCTCGGCGGTCACACGGCGCTCTTTCACACCGTGAACTCCAACGCGAACTACGCGAGTCCGCTCATGCACCTTCTTCTCGACGCGGGAGCCGATCCCGAGTTCCGCGTCGAGGGACTCACCTGGGGCCGCGACATGGATTGGGAGACGACGCTCTTCGACCTGACGCCCATCGCTTACGCGCAGCTCGGCCAGCTACCGCAGTTCCACCGGCGGGAAGAGGACACACAGAGGAACCTCACTCGGCTGCTCGAGTCGGCCGGGCGAAAAGAGCGACCGTCGCCCAACGTACCGAACAAGTATCTCGCCACCTGAGCGACACTTCGCAACGATCGGTCACCGCGGACCCGCGCAGCCGAAACGCCTGTGGCAAGCTGCGGTTCATGCTCCGTCTCGACTCGTCACCAGGACTCTGCCGTCGGCTCGTGCCGAGCTTGTTCCTACTGCTCGTTGGCTGCTCACCGGCGCCCGAGGAGCCGGCCCGCCACGTCGTGCTCGTCACGGTCGACACGCTGCGCGCCGACTACGTCGACCCGTACGGCGACAAGGGGCTGACACCGCATCTGGCGGCCGTCGCTGACAGCGGTGCCTACGTGCTGCGCGCCACCACGCACGTTCCGCTGACGCGGCCAGCCCACGTCTCGCTCTTCTCAGGTCTGCTGCCGACGCTCACCGGGATTCGAGACAACACCTCACCGGGCCAACCTCCGGAGTCGCCACTGCTGGCGGAGCGTCTGCAGCAGGCCGGGTTCGCGACCGGGGCTTTCGTCTCCGCCGTCGTCGTCGGTGAAGCCTCGGGGCTGCAGCGCGGTTTCGAGGTCTACGACGACGATCTCGAAGGGGACGGCTCCGCACCCTTTCTCAGCGCCGCTCAGCGTGCCGGCGCCGTGACTCTGGCCCGCGCGGCGGACTGGCTGCGCTCCGAAGTCAGCGAAGGCGGCGATCGACGCACTTTCACCTGGCTTCACCTCTACGAACCGCACGACCCCTACGAGCCCCCGACCGAGTGGGCGTCGAAGTCTCCGGGAGACGCTTACGGCGGTGAGGTCGCCTACGCCGACGATCTGGTCCGCCAGCTCGACGACGTTCTCGTCGAGCTCGGCCTTCGGGAAGAGACGCTGCTCGTCGTCACGTCGGACCACGGCGAGGGACTCGGTGAACACGATGAGCTGCTGCACGGCTTCTTCGCCTACGAAACGACTCTCGCGGTGCCGCTGATTTTTCGCGGCCCTCGCGTCGCAGCGGGCGGGCAGATCGGCGGCCCCGCCGGCCTCGTCGACGTGCACCCGACCGTGCTCGAGCTCCTCGACCTCGAGCCGACGCCGGCTCTGTCGGGCCTGAGCCTCGCTGAGCAACTGCGGGGCACGGCAGACCGCTCCTTCGAACGCCGGCCACAGTACGCCGAGAGTCTGATCCCGCTGCTGCACTTCGGCTGGAGTGACCTGCGCGTGGTGCGCGGCGGCGACTTCAAGTACATCCAAGCACCGCAGCCGGAGCTCTACGATCTGGCGAACGATCCGGGCGAGACATCCAACCTCGCACCGACCGATCCCGAGCGAGCCGCCAACTTCCGCGGCGTTCTGGAGCGCTTCCTCGACGCGGAGCGCGCGGTCGAGAGCGACGCTGCCTCACTGCCGGCGGACCTCTTGGAGAAGCTCGGCGCTCTGGGCTACGTCGGTGGTTCGGCGCCGGCCAAGACGGCCACGCCCGGTGCCGATCCCAAGGACAAGATCGACGACTTCCGCTTCGCCAACGACGGCCTGCGGCGAGCGCTGCGAGCGCTCGAAGCGCAACAGCCCGCCGAGGCCTCGGAGGTTCTCGCCGCCATCCTCGAGCGCGGTATCGACTCGGCCGACGTGCGCTTCTATCTGGGACAGGCGCTGGTGCAGCAGAGTCGCTTCGACGAAGCAGAGGCTCAACTGCGAGCATCGCTCGACGCGCTGCCGACCCGTGAGGAAGCCTGGACTCAGCTGGCCACGGCAACCGCGAACTCGCGGGGGCTCGAGGCAGCCCTCTCTGTGCTCGAGGAAGGGAGCGCGACTCTGCCGGAGAGCAGCCGGATTCTGATCGCGCGCGCTCGTGCGCTGCGGGCCCAGGGGCGCTTCCCGGAGGTCCTCGACCTCCTCGCCGAGGCGAGCACGGAGAGCACCGAGCCGGAGCTGCTCGTCATGTACGGCGAGGCTCTGCGAGCACGCCGCCGTTTCGGCGAGGCGATCCAGCAGTTTCGCCGCGCGACGGAGGCCCACCCCGACGCCGCGATGTCCTGGAACGCACTCGGCATGACTCTCGGCGGGCTTGCGGCGCGCGACGGTGGTGACGCGCCCCGGGCCGAGGCTGCCTTTCGCAAAGCACTGGAACTGCAGCCGCGCAACGCTCGTTACGCCTTCAACCTGGGCCTTCTGCTCGCACGCAACGGCCGAGCGAGCGAGGCCCGTGCGCTCTTCGAGACGGCGCTCGAAGCCGACCCGAGCTTCGACGCCGCTCGCCAGCAGCTGGCCTCACTACCTCGTTGACGCCGAGAGCGCGCCCCGGCAGATACTCTCTCTCGAACGACTCCACACCAAACGACGGGGACCGCATCATGCCGACGACCTGGGCCTTCCAGTCTGCGACCGAGCTCGCCGAAGCTCTGCGCGAGCGCCAAATGAGCTCGACGGAGCTGCTCGAGTACTTTCTCGCCCGCGCCGACCGCTACAACGACGACGTCAACGCAATCGCAGTTTTCGACCGTGAACGAGCCCGGCAGCGCGCCAAGGAGGCCGACGAGGCATTCGAGCGTGGCGAGAACTGGGGACCGCTGCACGGGCTGCCGATGACGGTCAAGGAGAGCTACGACGTCGCTGGCCTGCCCTCGACGCACGGTGTACCGGCCATGAAAGACAACGTGCCGCAGGTCGACGCTCTCTCAGTGTCGCGTCTCAAGAAAGCGGGCGCGGTGATCTTCGGCAAGACCAACGTGCCGATGCGTCTCGCCGACTTCCAGAGCTACAACGAGATCTACGGTACGACCAAGAACCCCTACGATCTCGAACGTACTCCGGGCGGGTCCTCGGGCGGCTCGGCTGCAGCTCTCGCCGCAGGCATGACCGGCTTCGAGACCGGCTCCGACATCGGCGGATCGATCCGCAATCCGGCCCACTTCTGCGGCATCTTCGGCCACAAGCCGACGTGGAACCTGCTGCCTCCTCGCGGCCACGCGCCTCCGGGGATCCTGACGCCCTCCGACATCTCGGTCATCGGCCCCATGGGACGTTCCGCCGCCGATCTGCGCATCGGCGTCGACGCCATGGCCGGCCCGAACGAAATCGAGGGGCGCGGGTTCCAGCTGGCCCTGCGCAGCAGCAGCAAGCCGATCTCCGAGTGGAAGGTCGCCGTCTGGGCGAACGACTCCGTCTCGCCCGTGGGCGTCGCCGTGCAGGAGCGAATCCACAAGGTCGCCAAGACGCTGGAGCGCCTCGGCGCCACCATCGACGACGCCGCACGGCCGGCGTTTTCCTCGGAGCAGGCTTCCGCTACGTACCAGAGCCTGCTGCAGCCGGTCATGTCGGGTCGCCTGCCCGACAAGGAGTTCAACGAGCTCGTCGCCGCGGCGGAAGGGCTCGATCCGAACGACCGCAGCGAACGCGCCATGGTGCGCCGCCGCCAGACGGCGCGACACAGAGACTGGCTGCGGGTGAACGAGGTCCGCACACATCTGCGGTGGGCCTGGCACCGCTTCTTCGAGGAGTGGGATCTGGTGCTCGCACCGGTCATGCCCACCTCCGCCTTCCCTCACGATCAAAGAGCCTTCGGCAAGCGCTCCCTCGACGTCGACGGCGACGCGCGCCCCTACTTCGAACAGGTCTTCTGGTCGGGACTGACCGGCGTCGCACTGCTGCCTTCGACCGTGATTCCGACCGGCCTCGACGAGGCTGGACTGCCGATCGGACTGCAGATCATCGGTCCAGAGTACGGCGATCTCGACTGCTTGGACGCGGCCGAGCTGCTCGAGGACGAGGGCTACAGGTTCGTTCCGCCAGAGGGCTACGACGACTAGTTCGGACGTCGCGAGCGTCAGCGATGTCGCTCGGCCTTCGGGCGTGTCGCGCCTCGGGGATCTACGCCAGCTGTGGCAACCGCGTGAAGGGCGCAGGCACCTCCAGCGCTCCGGTACCGGCCACCCGCTCGGCCGACATCGACGTGGCCTCGAGTCCCATGGCGTGCAGGGCCTCGGGGTTCGAGCAGCCCGCGACCACCAGCTCGTAGCGGGCCGCCAGGCGCGCGATCATGTAGGCGCGCTGCAGACCCGCCCCCTTCTTGGCCTCACCCGTCAGCAAGGTGTCCCAGGGCGGCTCCTCGCTCGCCATCAGCTGCGCGAAGGCCCGCTCTCCGTCACCGTAGCCGGCGCCCTCGCTGCACTCGGCGTCCAGCACGAGGCGAGCGCCGTCGGTGAGCGGAGGGCGCGGCGAAAGAGCCAGGTAGGTCGCCGCGCGGCTCGCCTGGTAGAAGTTCACGGCCTTGGCGCCCGGAACCCTCAGGATCACCGAGCGTGACGGCGCCTCGACGATCTCCCAGGGCGAGAGTGCCTCGGCGGCGGCGCGCAGCGCCGCGCGCGGCTCCCCCGCGACCCAGCGCCCGTCGGGTAGAGCCTGCAGCGCCAGGTTGCAGCCGGAACGCTCACCGAGGGCGTCGACGGCGTCACGGAAGGGATTCCCGGAGAGACGCCCCACTTGTACGTCGGCGTGACAGACGAGAGCCCGGGCGTGCAGGCTCGCCAGCGTCTCGCGGCCGCCGCAGCCGACGGCCACGGCCTTGTGACCACCGGAAAAGCCCGCGTACTGATGAAGCTCAACGACGCCGACGGCGATCACCAGCGGTGCTTCGGCCAGAGCCGAATGCACGAGCGCCGGGTGGCCTCCCACCTCGCCGAGGTCGGTGCAGGCGTCCGGATCGTGATTGACCACCGGCCAGGGACTCGCGGCGCGAACGTCGATCAGTTCGTCGTCGGTCATCGGCCGATGCAGCCCGAGGCCCACCACGACCGTCCCCGGCATCCCTCCGAAGCGCTCGGCAAGAGCACCGAGGGCTGCGGGCACGTCCATGCAGCGGGTGCCGTCGGGCACCGCGATCGCCAGGGATTCGGCCTTGAGGGAGCTCTCGAGGTCGACGGAGCTCAAGGCCTCGCCCGGCGAAGCGGCAGGCATCCCTTCGGCAGCAGCAGCCTCTCCTGAAGGACTCAAGGTTGGAACTCCTACGGTTGTCTCGATCCGGCAGCCTTCGGAAGCTTAGCAACGGGATCGGAGTCACGAGCGGTGTAAAGCGTGCCAACCGCAGCGCTGTGCGGGAGGAGCTCCGAGAAACCACTTCGGCTGGCCCAGGCGGCGCACGATGGGCAGGAGCTCTCGCGTCGGTTCAGAGCAGAAGTCGCTCGAGATGCAGACGGCGCTGATGAGGGGGTCTTCGGTCTCAGCCAAGCCATAGCGCAGAGCCCAGACAACGAAGACGTGACCTTCGCGGTACCGGGGCGCCGCCTCCGAGTAGGGGCTCAGTACTGCAATCTGTTGCACGCCTGCCGCCACGCCGCGCCAACCGGCCAGAACTTCGAAGCGCACCTCTTGCGCGGGCGAAGGGCCGAGATACTCCGGAAGGTCGATGTCTTCGGCAATGACGATCGTCTGGACTCGTCCCAGGAAGACGGCGTCCCAGCGGCCCGGCTCGTACAGGCGATCGGGTAGAGCCGCGCAGATGGCAAGCGTCGGCGAGGCGCCGAGGAACAGCAGAATCGCTGCGCAGCAACTGCGCAATGGGTCTCTGATCACTCCTACCTCCAATGCCGGAACGAAAGAGGGCGCCGGCGGTTGACCACCGGCGCCCGTCACGCCTCCGGCCTTTCGGCCGATGGCGGGTGCCTCCCCCTCACTCCATCTGAGGTCTGGAAGCTCGAAGGCCTAGAAGCGGAGCTTCGCTCCCAGCATGCCTTGACGCGGCCTGGCGAAGGCCGAATCGATGTTGAAGTTCGCCGAGGTGCCGATCGAGCTGAGCACCGAGTTCCCCACGTCCTGGTTGAAGACGTTGAAGACGTCGGCGATCACCGCCAGGCGGAAGCGATCGTTCAACTTGAAGTCCTTCTCGAGGCGCAGATCGAAGAGGTACTGCTCGTCGAGGCGACCGAAATCGCCGCGCTCGACCGCCAGGATCGTCGTCGACTGACCGACGAGCGACGTCGGGACGCGCGTCCGGCGCACCCGGTTGGCACCGTCACGAGCCGAGAAGTTGACCGCTGCCAGGAAGCCCTTGGGCAGCTGGTAGACGAACTGTGCTTTGACCTGCCACGGGATGTCGCCACGGAGACGGCCGCCCGAGTTGACGAAGTCGTTCGGGTTGCGGCCGAAGTTGCGGAACTGCAGGCCACCGCGCTGCTGAACGCTGACACCGCCCAGGCTGTCGGGCGTACGGCCCTCGGACTTGAGGTAGGTGAAGTTGGCGTTGAGCGACCAGCGGTTCGACATGCGTTTGTAGAACTCCACCGAAGCAGCTTCGATGTCGTTGTCCATCTCGTCCCGGTTGGTGATGAGGAACTCACGCTCGCCGCCGGTTCGAGAGATCACGTCGATCGCGTTCCCGGTGGCAAAAGGATCGGTACCGTCTGGTATGCCGTCGAGATCGAAATCACCGTCGATCCACTGCACCGTCTCGAAGGTACTGCCGACGTCTCGCCAAGCGGCGAAGTCGCGTCCCTCCTTCTTGACCAGATTGACCGAGATCCCCATGTTGCTGCTGAGTTGATGCTCGAGACTCAGGATGAACTGATCGGTTCGCGGGCTGTCGTAGCCCGGGTCGATCGATAGATTCTCATTGCTCGTCAGCTGTGCGAGTGATCCTGCGAAGGACTGCGTCGCCGGGTCCCAGCCGCCCGCCAGGACCGGTTTGATCGACGGTCCGAGCACGTTGGCGAACTCGCCCGTGGCGATGGCGCGGTGGTAGCGCCCGACGTGGCCCTTCAGGACCGTTCGGCCGGACTGATCGAGCTGCCAGTTGAAGCCGAGTCTCGGAGACACGTACTCCCAGGTGTAGTAGTCGGCGCGCGGGAAGACGACGCCGGTGGGCGTGCCGTCGGCGTTAAGCTCCTGCTGAGCCTCGGAAAAAGCGTCGTTGCTGTCGTAGCGAACGCCGACGTTCACCGACAGGCGATCGTTGATCCGGATCGTGTCGTCGACGAAGATGCCGATCGCTTCCGTGTTGCCGGAGTAGCTGAACGGAACGCGCGTATAGCCGTAGCCGTAGCGAGCTCCGCCGCCGATGTCGTAGAGCAGCACGAGGTCGTTGTAACCGTAGATACCGCCCGCACTCGACTCGTTGTACTGCACGCCAAAGCGGAAGTCGTGACTGCCGCCGAGGAAGTCGTCGGCGAGATACTGGACCTTCGTATTGATCGTCGTCCGCTCGGGCTCGAGATCGTAGTAGTAGTACCAACCGCCCGAGGTCAGGCCGCTGTCGAGATCGATGAAGCGCGTCGACTGCAGCGGCTGGTTCGGGTCGGTCGGACCGACGAAGACCTCACCGTAGAAACCGGTGAAGCGCACGTCGACGACCGTGTTCGAGCCAAAGACGCCCGTGTAGCCGATGCCCGGCGTCGGCGTCTCGCCGGTGCGCGTCGTCGCCTCACTCGGCGCCTGGGTCTGCCCCAGAGCGCGCGGCGTGACCGACTCGTCCTCGTGGTACGTCAGCTGAAACGAGTGACTGGCGCTCGCCTGGTAGTTCAGCTTGCCGAAGTAGCGATCGAACTCCTGCACGACCGTGCCGATCTCGGGGTCGACGCCAACGCCCGAGAAGCCATCCTCCTGGCGCTGGTACGAGAGGAAGTAGAAGAGCTTGTCCTGGGCGATCGGACCGCCGAGCTGGGCGGTGTAGTCGTTGTACTTGTCGCGCTTGAACGGGAAGCCCTCGTCCTGTTCATCGTCGGTGTTGCGGCTCGTCAGCGAGTCCGAACGGTAGAAAGCGTTGAGGTCACCGTGAATGTCGTTCGTACCCTGGCGCGTGACGATGTTGTAGACCGCGCCGGTCAGGTTGCCGTACTCCGCCGGAGCGCCGAGCGACAGGACTTCGATCTCTTCGATCGCGTCGATGTTCGGCTGGGCCAACTGCTCGTTGAAGAAGTTGTCGTTGACGTCGGCACCGTCGAGCTGGAACGAGTTCTCGTCGTAAGAGGAGCCGAAAACCATCGTGCGGCGGCTCTCGTCGCCGCCGCGCAGAGCACCCGGCGCCTGTGCGACGAGATCGTTGAACGAGCCGCGCTGGACGGGGGCGTTCTCGATCCAGTCCTGGTCGAAGTTGATGCCGACCTCGTTCGACACCGTGTCGACGATCGGCACCTCCGAGGTCACGGTGATCGTCTCGCTGACGTCGCCGAGGCTGAGGATCACGCTCTCGGTCGACGTACGACCGACGTTGGAGCGAACTCCGGTGCGCTGCTCGGTCTTGAAACCTTCGAGCGCGTAGGAGAGCGTGTACTCACCGGGCGGGAGGTTCGGGAAGCGGTAAAAGCCGCTGGCGTTGGTAATGGCCGTCTGCGTTCCGACGACCTTGTCGCCCGTCAGGCTGACAGTGACGCCGGGCATGGCGTCCCCGGAGCCGTCGGTGACGTTGCCGGCGATGATGCCGGTCACGCGTTGGGCACCGACAGGTGCGGTGATCAGAACCGCGACCAACAAAGCGACCCAAGGGATGACGCTTCGAAAGGTGTACCGATTCATGGTTCCTCCCGTTTTCTGATGTCTAGACGCGGTCCTGGAATGGCCGCGTCAAGAGACACAAAGGTCGCAAGGGACCCGGAGTCTCGAGTGGGTGGGCAAGCAGGCTGCAAGGGCGATGCCCAGGCAGTGAACTCAGCGCTCGGAGGGACTGAACGATGGAGGCAGGGGACAAGACTACGTGCTCGCGCAGCCGGCGCGCAAACTCGGCAGCGGAAGTTGCGGTCCTCGGGCTGAGCGGAACGTCCCAGAAACAGGCCATTTGCGGAGGACCGAGCCAACCTGGATTAGTCTCCGATCCAGCAAGATGTCTGCACGGCCTCATCGGGCGTTCGTGAACGCCACTCTTCACCGCGAATCCAAGGAACCGGACGCAGCGCGTTCGTTTCCTCGGATTCTGGGCGTGTTGCTGCTCTTCGTCGGAGCGACACTTTCGTGTGATGCGGGGTCTCGATCCGCCAAAAATGTCCTGTTGATTTCGATCGACACACTGCGGGCCGACCATGTCGGCTCCTACGGTTACAGCGACGCCAAGACCCCGACGATCGACCGCCTGGCGGCCACCGGCGCACGCTTCGAGCGGGCGACGTCCGTCATGCCTCTCACGCTGCCCGCGCACTCCTCACTCTTCACCGGGACCTTCCCGACCTTCCATGGAGTGCGCGACAACGGCGGCTTCTATCTCAGCGAAGAGGCGACGACCCTGGCTGAGGCTCTCGGGG
>JBCCLJ010000071.1:0-29120 GCA_039026915.1 Acidobacteriota bacterium | reverse complement strand
CTGCAAACAGGTCTCCTGTACTTCACCAGTCCGCTCACGGATCATGCTTACCTGATGCTCGACTACCGCTGGTGCAAGTGGTTCGGCGTTGCTAGTGGTCTTTCGCTCCGCGGTCCTCGTTGAGCATTCATCGGGGACTTGTGCGTGAAAGCGCGTTCCTGAGCACTGTGAGCTCAGAGTGTGCTGGGACTGGAGAGCCCTCTGCAAGCGACCCTTCGAGCCCGCGAGAAAGGCGGCCTTGCCAGACGCTGTCGGTGGCATGCAGCGCGTTCCGCTCGCCGTCATGTGATCGACATTCTCGCCGTCGCCCAAGCCTTGCCACGCGATGAGCGTCCGCGATGGGACTGTTGGTTCTGGGTGCCCGACCGACCTCTCCGGTCCTCGGCTGTCGTTAAACTGACGCAAGACACGCCTCAGAAAAACCGCGCCAGCCGGCCCAGACATCCAGGAACACGAGGAGAGACGACAACATGTGCGACGACGACACCCAGCACGACGTAGAGAACTATCTCCAGCGCGGAAATCTGACGCGGCGCGACTTCGGCAAGGTCTCCGCTGCGGCCGCTCTCATGGCCGCGCTGCCGCCGGTCGCCAATGCGCAGGACGTCACCGAGAGTGAGGTGACGATCGAGACGCCCGACGGCACCTGCGACGCGTACTTCGTCCATCCGTCCTCGGGCAAGCACCCCGCCGTTCTGGTCTGGCCGGACATCCTTGGCCTGCGCCCCGCCTTTCGCGCCATGGGCAAGCGCTTGGCGCAGTCGGGCTACTCCGTTCTGACGATCAATCCCTTCTACCGCGACGCCAAGGCTCCGGTGGTCGAGGAGGGCGCCTCGTTCGGCCAGCCCGAGACGCGCGCCAAGGTGATGCCGATGCGTCGCCGGCTGAGCGCCGAGACGAACTTCACCGACGCGAAGGCCTTCCTCGCCTTCCTCGACCAGCAGAGCGCCGTCGACACCGGCCGCGGCATCGGCACGACGGGCTACTGCATGGGCGGACCGATGGTGATGCGCACGGTCGCGACCGTTCCCGACCGCCTCAGCGCCGGCGCCACCTTTCACGGCGGCGGGCTGGCGACGGACAACGAGGACAGCCCGCACCTCCTCATCCCCAAGACCAAAGCTCACATGCTGCACTGCGTCGCCGAGAACGACGACGAGCGGAACCCCGACGCCAAGGGAACGCTGCGCGAGGCCTACGACGCCGCAGGCATCCCTGCCGAGATCGAGGTGTACACCGGTGCGCTTCACGGCTGGTGCCCGCCGGACTCGGCCGTCTACAACGAGGCTCAGGCGGAGAAGGCCTGGGAACGCATGCTCGCTCTGTTCGAGAGCGCGCTCGCCTAGGGCCCTCGAGAGAGAAGCCTCCAGAGCGGTCGAGCCGCAGCCGGCGGCGCCTACGAACCCGCTACCGCGATCTCCCGACGGAAGAAGGACACCCGCCCTTCGACGTCGTCGCGGATCGCGATGGCGGCCATTCCGCCCTTGCGGTCGAGTTCGATCTCCACGTCGTAAACGTAGTTTTGCTCCGTCGGCTCCGGGGGAATGACCACGCGAATCGTCTTCGAGCCGATCGGCTGGATGCGGTCTCCCTTGTCCATGATGCCGACGGCCACGGTGAACTCGCCCTGCTCCTCGCCGTCGCGAGGCACGCGGGCGAGAGAGCCCAGCGGCACCGCGATCTTCAGGGTCGCGCGCTGCTGCGTCGACTGGCGCTCGCCAGGGTCCACCGAGAGGCGGGCGCTCAGCGGGTTGTCCTCCCCGCCGTGCACGAGCGCCGCAATGACGACGTCGGCGAGCTGCTGGTCGTAGCTCTGGCTGATGTAGCTGCTGCGGTGCCGGATCTTTGCGTCGACTCCGGGCGTGCGTACCTCGATGCGGTGCTGCTGCCCGTCGCCGGGGTTCGGCGGCTCGTAAGCGAGCTGGTAGAAGCCGTCGCCCTCCTCCAGAACGCCGGTGATGACGGAGCGGAAGTCGTTCGTGTCGAACAGAGCGCGACCGCCCGTGTCATCGGCGATGAGCTGCAGCGCTTCGCGCACCGAGTTGCGCGCGTCGAGCTCGGTCCGCATGCTGGTGCGGGTTCCGTCGGCCTGCGTCCTCGAAGCGACGGTGATGCCCGTCGCCTGGAGCGGGTAGACGCTCACCTGATGCGTGTTGGCGAGCGCTCCGAGCTGGCGCCAGGGGCGTGTCAGCTCGAACTCGGCGAGCTCCATCGCCGCCAGCTTCGGATTCCAGCGCGTGTTCTTGCCGGAGCCGAAGAGCTGCGTGTCGACGGCATTCTCGAGCCCTTCGATCGCGCCGGTGCCGTCGCACAGTTCCGCAGCGAAGCCGTAAACCCGCGTGCCGGGCATCATCGGGATGCCGTCGCTCACGTGTAGCAGCGACTTGCGACCGCTGGCCCCGGAGAGAGAGCCGACCATGCGCATCATCCCGGCGATCGACTGCAGCGCGAGGGTGTGGGCCTGCTGTGCGTGCTTGCGGGCAATGTGCCCGTTCTGAGTGCACGCGTCGCCGAAGTCGCCGCCCTCGACGTTCTGCGCCTGGAGGCTCTCGAGGTAGCGCAGCGTCTGCTCGGCTTCCGTGAAGGCGTTGAGCATGGGGATGCGGCGCACGTCGAGCTCTCGGTCGAGAACGTCGAGCACAGCGCTCCGGTCCCTGGTGAAGGGCAGCTCCACGCGCAGCTGACCGTCGAAGCGGGCCAGCATGATCTGGGCGTCGCCTTTGTCCTTCTTGAGCGTCTGACGCAGCTGCTGCAGGACGCGGACGCGGTGGTGCGGATGCAGGTGGAGCTCGTCGATGAACACGACGAGGCGCTCGGCGCTCGCCTCACTCGCATGGACCGCAGTCGGCGTCTCCGAAGCGTCCCCGCCCACGGCGGCGTCGGGGCCGGTGAACTGGCGAATCTCCACCGGCGAGCCGTCTTCGAGCACCGCAAAATCGTCGCGACCGAGTCCGAGAACGGGCTCGCCCTCTTCGTTCGTGACGTAGGCATCGACCACGACGAGCTGAACGTCGACCCGCTCGACGAGCGGCGGGGCATCGGAATTCTGGGCCACCGCGCCTGCGCCCATCAGAAGGCCGGTCACGGTCGTCACCTGGCGAAGGAGGCTTCTCGAAGTCGGCAACGAGGTTCGCATCGTTTGAAATCTCCTGGCCTGCAAAGGGACTCGGACGTGAATCCAGAGCCAGGAGCGGCAGCGCGCCCTGGACACTCTTTGCTCTATAGGAAGGGGAATCGTCGATCACAACTCCGGGGCAGGCTGCGCAATTCCGCGCGCGGGGGGTTAGGGACGAATCGCGGAACGGTGTGACCGTCGCACACGACACCCCGCTACAAGCCCCGGCCTCCGTCACTCGCTCCCGAAGACCTTCGCCCCGTGGGCTGGTCGAGGAGGCGACAACCCGTGCTACTCCAGTCGCTCCAGCTCAATGTGCACGGACTCATGACCGGAGATATGGATCCGCTGCGTCCAGACCTTCCCCAGGTAGTCATCGCTGATGATCAGCAGACCTGCCCCCTTCGGAATCGCCTCCACCGAAAAGCCGCCTGACTGATCGGTAAACGCCATCTCGCCTCCAACGCCCTCGACGTCGGCAATCCGAACCTCCAACCCGACAGCGGGTGCGCCACCGTAGTCCACGGTGCCCGAAAGGCTTCCTTGACTGCTGAAAGAGAGAGCCAATCGCGACTCATTGCCAACTCGAAGCTCTACACCGACTTCCGGCGTCGACCTCTTGCCTGACTGCCCGAAGACTCTCCAAAACCCCGGCTGTAGATTGCTGAAGGTCGTCTCTCCGGACGATCCAGCAACGGCCTGTTGAAGCAGCATGGGTGGGTCTTCGCAGATCGCGAAGACCTGCGTGTTCCGCGGCGAGTCTTCGACAGCGACGACCAACGAAGCGCTGAAGTCCGCCACCACCTCCACCGGGCCCGTTGATTCTCCCGACCGGACCCTCCAGGAGTTGGGGGTTACCCATTTCCCACGAGGGCCAGCAATGGCCACCGACGTCAGCCGCTCGGGGAGGTTCGAGAACTCGAACGTGCCGTCTACACCAGTGCGAGTCGTCGCGGCGAAGGACGCCGAGGCGAGTTCGACCCACGGACTGTCGGCGTTCAGAGCTTCGACGACCACGCGCCCTAGGGGCTTACCGTCCGAATTCACGACGGTGCCGAAGAGTGTGCCACCAAGCGGCAGCACCAGTTCGACGGAGTTCGTGATGTTGAGGTCCACTTCGGCGGTGCCGGTCGAGCCTTGGACTGCTGACGCTGAGACCTCACAGACTCCGAAAGGCAGGCCACGAAAGCGGAACCCACCTCGAGCATCTGCCGTCGTCTTCTGAAGTCTCTTTCGATCCGGCCCGGACCTCACGAACACCGTCGCGTGAGGAACTGCGTCACCACTGGAAGACCTCACAGAGCCCGTGAGCTCCAAGCCTTCGTGAAGAGTCACGTTGCGCTTCGTAATCTCTCCCGCGACCGCTGAGACTTCGACGTCCCGGGACTGAAGGGGATCTGCCTCGATCGAGAGCAACCAAGAGCCGGGCTCGAGCCCCCTGAGGACCAGGCGGCCGTCCTCATCGCTCAGCCCGCTGGCAAGCCGAACGCCCGCTGGCGACTCCAGACGCCCGAGCACCCCGATTCCCTCGAGACCATTGCCTTGCGAGGAGAAGAAGTGAAGCTCGATGGTTGCTGCAGGCCGCAGGCGCACGTGGACCTCACCCGACTCCACTGCGATCCTGCCCAGCTTCCTCGGAACGTACCCCTCCGCTTCGACGAGGAGAGAGGCCTCGCCACTCTGACCGACGCCCGAAATCTCGAAACGCCCCCTGTCATCCGTTCTCGCTCTGCGCACTCCACCTTCTGAGAGGTGGGCTGCTATCGCAGCCGATTGGATCGGAAGAGAGTCCATGGTCGACACGGTGCCAGCCAGCGAGGCGAGTTTCTCGAGCAGAATCGGCTCCGTGAGCGAGCCCCTTGGAGGTCGCAACATTCGTGGGAAGCGAGCCGGAACGTAACCGTCTGAGCTCGCTGTCAACTGAAAGGCACTTGCAGGAACGTCCATCAGAAGAAAGCTGCCATCGGCTCCTGTCCTCGTTTCCAAGGTCCACGATTCGTGGTCGTCGTCCGTGGCCCTTGCGACAACCACGACATTCGGCAGGGGGAACGAGCGTTCATCGACGACGACCCCCGAGAGATGTGAACTGGGCGCTAGGGCAATGCGGAGCTCGTGCTCGCCTTCCTCGAGCACGGCCTCTACCCTCTGGGAGAGGGCACCCTTGGCTCCTATATCCACGACCACGGGCCCAGGTTCGAGTCCACGAATTGTGCTGAGACCAAGGGAGGATGTCTGCGTTGGGTAATCGATAGGTGAGGAAACCGACACCTGAGCTCCCGCAACGGTGCGCTTCGAGCTCTCTTCGAAGACTTCAACTCTCAGCCAGGAGCCACCTCCATCTACCCCAGATCGTGAAGTCGCCGGTGGGTCTGCCCTTTGCTCCAGTGGCAGGCCATCAGCGTCTGCCGCGACCATCCTCACTCCGCCGCTCGGAGCGCGCTCACAACGCACCGCCTGAACTTCGTCGAAAAGCCATGCCGGTTCGTTGCTGCAACCTCTACACGAAGCGGTCAACTCAACGACCCCGGCTGCCACGCGTACCTGACGGCCTTCCCCTGCGGTTAGGGCGAGGGGGAAGCTGGAGGCCCACCAGAGTCTTCCAGGGCCCGGCGACCTCACCCGCCACTCGAGCACGACCTTCTCGTTCGACTGGTTCTCTACGCGGACCGCCCTGGATCGATCCGGAAAGGCATGCGGAAGCGAAACGTCGCCGGGGACCTCGACATCGAGATGAAGGTCGACCCCTGCGAGGTCGTGAACCTCGAACCGCCAAAGTCCATACCCAAGCCCACCGAACTCATACGTTCCTCGAGCGTCCGTCGTCGCCTCGAGCGCGGACTCGGGGCCGACCGACTGACCGCGGCGGTGGGCCGTGACGCGAACGCCGCCGAGGGGAAACGAGTCTTCGGCGAACACGGCGCCGTTGACTGTTGCCGCGCCTGGGACCTCGGAAGGGGCAGCCCTCTCGGACTGCCCCGCGAGAACCGCGCAGAAGAGCAGAACGAGCGCTCTACTCTTTGGATTCTCCCGACCGAAGCTTCTCATTGCGCCACGCAGTCGCGACACCGCAGAGAGCCCCGATAGCAAGAAGACCCAGAGCGCTGGCCCAATCGGAAACACGCCAGGCGCGCTCCAGAGCATTGCTCGACCAGGCCACCGCTAGCGCGGGTACGACACCCATTGCGAAGAAGGTTCTCCACGGACTGGACCAGAACCAGATTAGCCACTTCATAGTCCATCCACCTTACAACCGAAGAGGACCTTGCTGCTGCTCGCACTTCTGACTCACCCCCGACAGGCAGATGTCGAAATCAAGATCAGCCTGCCTCAAACAGGCATTCAGGCCTCCCCTGATCAGGCCGGCACGGATCAGACAGACGATGAGCCCGACCCCACAACCCACACTTCCAGCCGCCGGCCCCGCCATCACAATCGCTGTAAGGCAAGCAGCACCCGCCGCACCACAGATATTGGTCGCCTGGTCTGTGTTCGTCACGTCGCATTGCTGACTGTCAATCGAGTGCTGACGGTTGCAGAAGCCCCGCTCCCGATCTTCGCACTGATCACTGGCAAGCGCCGTCGACGGCAAGAGCGAAGTCATCACTACGGCTAGCAGGACAGGTACGACAGTGAACTTTCGTAGAACGTTTCTTTTCATGAGGTCCTCCAAGACCATTTGTTGATGAACGCCGAGGCCTTTTAAGACCTCGCGCACAGGTGCGCTACTTTCGCGGCGCGGTGGGCACTTCGGCTCCTGGGATGGTGCTGACCCCTTTCAGTGAGTGACGCGAGGCAACGACGACCCCCTGTCCAGCAGATGTCACCGACCAGACGTCGAGCCCGATGTCGAGCACCTGTACCTCCGGGCGCCGCCCCTCTTCGATCGACACGACCGCGCTTCCAGCACGACCATTCGCCACGACGTAGCGGCCGTCGGCAAGGCGAGCTGCGCTCCTCAGTCGGAAACGCTCACTCCCGTACTCGTCGCCCGAGGCCAACACGCCCTCGAGCGAGAGCTGCGTCTCGTCTTGACCCTCGAGGAGCCCAACGAAGCTGATCTGAGGCGAGAAGCGCGTGTAGACGGCCGCCGTCCCCAAGGTGCCTGGCAGGACGTATCGGGAATGCTGGACTGCATCGGCGCGCGAGGACCTCGCGACCTGCTCGAGCAAGGGGCGCCGAAGGCGGAACTCGCTGTCCACGAGGAAGGTGTCGTACTCGCTCGTCGCGAGAAGGTCCGAGGCCAGATTCTCGGCCTCATTGCCCGGAACGAGCGCGTCCTTGTTGGGAAGAGGGCTCGTCTCGAGGGCCGAGGCTGTCTCCATCCAAGTTCTATCCACCCATTTGAAGCCAGACGCCACGAACGTGACGACATAGCCATCACCGACCGGCGCGATGTCCCTGAGGCCTCCAAAGGGAATGCTCTCGACGATTCGACCACGTTCGCCGAGCCGCACCAGTAGCTGCGTCGTCAAGTCGTAAGTAAAAGCCTCTCCAGCCCTGCCCTTCTTTACGAAAGCCGCGTCGACCTCCACCGAGGCCAGGTCTGAGATTCGAAGTTGCTTCTCGGGTCCCGAATCCGACACTTCGGCAAGCGGCAGATGAAGCAGTCGTCGTTCCCCGTCCAGCGCGACGGCAAAGACGTAGAGAGTCTCGCCGGCGACGGCAACGCTCACAATCCCGGTGCCATCCGAGAAGGTGATCGTTCCCGCGCTCAGGCTCTGAGCCAAGACGAACGCAAGCAGCACTGTGATGCGCAGAGACCTTAGACTCCACCTTCCAACGGCGCACCCCCCCTGAGCCAATCTCGTCGCAAGTTGCATCGACACTTTCCTCTCTAGCTGTCATCCAGCTCTTCACGTTTTGTTGTCTTGTGGTGCGTAGATGCATCGCCAGAGGGAAACGTGACAACGAATCCGTGATTCTCAGAAGATAGAGAGTCGGCAATGGAAGTAACGAATACATGACCGATCGTTTCCTTACCGTCGCCGAGGCATCGCGCGGAAACGGGCCCTGGAGGTGGTGAGGGCCAATCCGGTCTAGAGAAGTGGGGAACGAAGCCCGCTCGGAGACGTCGCCGTCAGGCCGCCAACCCTTGGCTCAGCAGAGGTGATCCAAGGCTCTCTCAACTCGAGACCGCACGGCTCAGGGCCTCGCCCTGCGTCGAGCGTACAGACCCAACTGCGGCTACCCGCTGCCTGCAGACCCACCACGGGTCCATTCAAGACGAACGACTCAGCGACCGAACGGCGCCACCCGACACAGCTGCCCTATTCGTCACGTAGGGCCGTTCATGACAACGACGAACGGCGCGCCCCGACCGATCCGACTCTCCCGCAGGCCCCCTCGGCGTCTCGGCATCTGGTCTTCGTACCTCTGGACGATCGTCGGCGCCGAGACGCTCTTCTTCCTCTGGTTCGAGACCGGCTTCCCGCTCGATCGCTCAGGCTTCCTGAACAACGGCCGCGGCCGCGAAGTCCTGATCGACGGCGGCGGCCTCCTCGACGCCGTCTTCGTCCTCAACCTCCTTTGCATCGGCCTGCTCTGGCTCGGCAGCCGCGGCCTGCGTGGCGTGGCCCGCTCCGGGCGCATCGCGCACTCCTGGACCTGCGTCGCGGCAGCCGTCTGCCTGGCTGCATTGAGCCTGCTGTCCTTGCGCTCGGCTCAGGCTCGTCCGCCGAAAGTTGCCCTCGCGGTGCTCGAGGCGACCGAGTCGGGCTACCGCTGCAGCACGCGCGAAGAACCCGGGGAGTGGCTCCGCGAGCACTGCGCCCCGTGAGGCGCAGTGCTCGGCTCGGGGCCTTCCAAAGGTGCTCGCGCCGGGAGCCTTCTATTCGGGCGGCGCCGTCTGTCCGGACTGCAGGGCGGCGCCGAAGCCGCCGTCGACGATCAGGTTGACGCCGTTGACGTAGCTCGCGAGATCCGAGGCGAGAAAGAGAAGGGCCTTCGCTGGATCTTCTGCCGTTGCCACTCGCCCTGCGCCTGCATCGATCGCCCAGTCGATGATCTTGTCGCTGATCGTCTCCCGGAAGTCCACGAGCAGCGGCGTATCGACCGGCGACGGACAGACGCTGTTGATGCGCAGGCCGTGCTCCGTGGCCCTCCTCGCCGTGCTCATCGTGTAGACCTGCACGCACTCCTTGGAGAAGGAGTAGCCGTCGCCGACGGTGTCCGGGTTCTCGATCACCCAGGAGACCTCTTCTTCCCAGCCGGGAAGGCTGAACAGCTCCTGGATCTTCTCGGCTCGCTCCGCCCAACGATTCCCGGCGATGGAGGCCGTGTTGATGATCGCTCCGCCGCGCTTCATGGTCGGCAACAGGCTGTCCGTGAGCCGCTTCAGCCCGAGCGTGTTGACGCGCAGGACCTTGTCCGGCGCCTTCGTACCGGCGATGCCTGCGTTGTTGAAGAGCAGGTCGACCGGGGCTGCGCCCTCTGCGTTGATCTGCGCCACCGCCGCGTCGATCGAAGCCGGATCGCCCATGTCGGTTTCGATGAAGTGCTCGACGCTCGCTTCCGGCTCTTTGATGTCGAGAGCCACGATGTGATCGGCGCCCGCGTCGCGCAGCAGCTCGACCAGAGCGGCGCCGATTCCCGAGTAAGCACCGGTGATGACGATTCGTTTTCCAGCAAAGCTCATCGCGTCAGACATCGCGTCGTTGCCTCCAAGTAAGCAGTAAGGATGATTGTCTGAAGGCTAGCCCAACTCAGGACTCGTGAGAGGCCCTCGGGAGACTGCGAGCCGAGTACGTCGATCCCTGCGATCGCCGGGACGAAAGCCTGGATGCGCCGTCGCTCTCCAGTCCTGCCAGATCGAGAGGTTCTTCCGGGCGATCCCAAGCCGGCACAGCGAGGCTACTCGCGACGCACCGGGTCGCGGCCTTGGGCCTCCATCAAGACCCCTCTTCTCTCGTGGACACTCCGTATGGACGACAGGTGCGCGTGGGCAGACTCTTGTGTCAGACGAAGACCGCGACGGACAGGATCGTCGCGACCGTCCACACATCACACTCGGTGGCGCGCCTGACGCCGCCCGAGAGAGGAGGAGATCAATCATGGGAGCATTCCAGAAGATCCTCGTCACCACCGACTTCTCGGAGTGCGCTGACCTCGGCTTGGCCGAAGCGGAGCGGATCGCAGCCGAGTGCGACGCCGAGGTCGTCGTCCTGCATGTTCTTCACAGCGACATTCCGCTCGGCGTCAGCGCTCGGACGGAGGAGGAGATCGAGCACGGTCGACGCGAGCACGCCGCGACGTCACTCGAGGAGCGGATCCAAAGCCGATCGAGCTCCGTGCGCTTCAGGCCGAAGGTCGCCGTCGGCAACGTGGCCGAGAAGATCAACGTGGTTGCCGGCGACGAGTCCGTCGACCTCATCGTGATCTGCAGTCACGGTCGCTCGGCCCTGGGCCGCGTATTGCTCGGCAGCACCGCCGAGGCGGTCCTGCACGGGGCCGCTGTGCCGGTACTCGTCGTGCCGCGGCGCAAGGGCTGAGCAAAACAACTGAACACGCGTCTACTGCTGGGCTCCACCGTCAACGAATCGAGCGAGCGACTCCCGGTGCGCCGAAGACCGGCACCGGCGACCCCTCCGGCAGCTCCGGAAGCGGCTCGGGCGCGCTGCCGGCAAACGCTGCCTTGGCGTGCACGACCCGGCCGCCGCTCAGCGTCAGATCGGCGGTGATCGCGGCGATCTCCTCCTCCGGCACTGCGTAGTAGTCGCGGTCGAGCACCGCGAGATCGGCGAGCTGGCCGACCTTGATCTGGCCCTTGCTGCCCTCCTCGCGACTGAACCACGCGCCGGCGGCCGTCCAGTGCCGCAGGGCCTCATCGCGACTGAGGCGGTTCTCCGGCGACCAGATGACGTCGCCGCCGCGACCGCGCCCCGAAACGGCCCAGTGGATCGCAAGCCAAGGGTTGTAGGAGGAGACACGCGTCGCGTCGGTACCCGCGGCGAGCGGCACGCCCGACGCCATCATCCTCTTGACGGGCATGACGTCGCGCAGCGCCGCTTCACCGTAGCGCTCCCTGTAGGCGTTCGCCTGGAAGGCGATGCGGTTCTGGTAGGAGATGCCTCCGCCCAGACGGGCGACCCACTCCATCGTCGCATCGCTGATCGTCTCGCCGTGGTCGAAGATCCAGTGCAGTTCCTCGAGGCCCTGATCGCGTCCGACGTCTTCGAGGAGCGTCAGGAGGCGGTGCGCGCTCTCTTCGTAGGTGCAGTGAAAGCGAATCGGCCAACGGTTTTCGAAGAGGAACTCGAGCACCGGGCGCAGGTCGCCTTCCATGCGCGGCGCCAGCTCGGGGCGCGGATAGGAGAAGTCCTCGAAGTCGTACGCCGAAGCCACCAGCATCTCGCCGGCGCCGATGCACTTCAGGACGTCGTCGCCCTCGTCCGGCTTGACCAGGTCGTGCCAGCGCTTGAAGTCGTCGAGCTCGAAGAGCGGGCGCTGTGCGAAGAGCTGGTAGCCGATACGCACGGTCAACTCACCGTGGCGGTGGAGCTCCCGGAGCACATCGTAGTCGTCTGGATAGTTGAGGAAGCCCCCGGCGCAGTCGAGCGCCGACGTCAGCCCGAGGCCGTTCAACGCGCGAAAGTAGTGCCGCGCCGACGTCACCTGCTCCTCGAACTCCAGCTTCGGCGCCATGTCGAGCAACGCGTAGAGCGGTTGCGCGTTCGGGCGCGCGAGAGCGAGACCCGTCGGATTACCGCGGTCGTCGCGCTCCAGGCGCCCCGAGACGAAGGGTTCGTAGAAGTGGCGGTCGATGCCGAGCGCGCGTAGCGCCGCCCGATTGAGCCAGGCGCGATCGTAGAGGTGCAGCACGTAGACGGGCACGTCGGCCGAGACCGCGTTGATCTCGTCGAGCGTCGGCAGCCGCTTCTCCGCAAACTGATCGACGGACCAACCGCCGACGACGCGAATCCACTGGCCCGGCGGCGTGCGCTCGGCCTGCTGCTTGAGCAACGCCAAGCCGTCGGCCAGCGACGGCACGTCGTCCCAGCGCAGCTCCATCGCGAAGTTGTTGCCCTGCCGGATGATGTGCGTGTGGCTGTCGATGAGGCCCGGAATCGCGCGCTGGCCCTGAAGATCGATCGTCGGCGTCGTTCCCGCGTCTGCCAGGAGGTCCGCCGTCTTGCCGACGGCCGAGATGACGCCGTCGGAAAGGGCGACCGCTTCGACCTCCGGGTTCTCCGGATCCATTGTCGTGATCTTGCCGTCGTAGAGAATCAGGTCCGCCATGTCGCTCCTCCTGAGATGAGGGAATCCGTGCGGGTCAGAGCGTGCGGCCCTGCAGCACGACGGGTGACCAGTCGGGACTGACCGGAGGTACGTACGTCAGGTCCTGGGTGGCGAAGGCGCCGGAGCCGTAGACGACTTCTCCGCCGACGACGGTCAGCTCCGCCTTCAGCTTGGCGATCTCGGCGTCGGTGACGGTGAAGTAGTCGCGGTCGAGCACCGAGAAGTCGGCGAGCTGGCCGGGCGTGATCGCACCCTTGCGATCCGCGTCGCCCGTGAACCAGGCGGAACCGGTCGTCCACAGACGCAGCGCCTCTTCGCGCGACAGCAGGTTGGCGTCGTCGTACATGCGCAAGCCCCCGCGCGACAGGCCCGTCGTCATCCATTGGATCGAGTACCAAGGGTTGAACGAGGTGACGCGGGTCGCGTCCGTGCCGCCGCCGACGGGCACCCCGAGATCGAGGATGGCGCGGAAGTTCGGCGTCTCGCGCAGCGCATCGGCTCCGTACTTGGCGATGAAGTCCTCGGCCTGGAACTGAATGCGGTTCTGCAGGGCGATGCCGCCGCCGAGCTCGGCGATGCGCTCGAGGTTCTGCGGAGTGAAGGTCTCGACGTGGTCGATGAACCAGCCCGGGGCGAGGCCCGCCCCCTTGGCAACGTCTTCGTAGACCGGCAGAAGTCGGTCGCCCGTCTCGTTGTAGGTGACGTGCTGGCGGAACGGCCAACCCTTCTCACCGAGCAGAGTCATGATCTGCCGCTGGTAGTCCTCGGCGCCGTCGTCGATGTCGGGACGGTCGTCGGCGAAGATCTCGTAGTCGTAGGAGGCCCAGGCGAGGTTCTCGCCGGCGCCGACGAACTTGAGCATGTCGTCGCCGGCGCCGGCCGCCGTCTCCGACGTCCAACGCCGGTAGTCGTCGAGCTCATTTCCCTTCGTCTGCGGAAACGAGTGGTAGCCGATGCGCGTCGTCAGCAGGCCTCTGCCGTGCAGCCAGCGGATCACCTTGTAGGGGTCGGCGTCCGGGAACTCCATCCCGCCGCCCCCCGCATCCGAGACCGAGGTGACGCCGAGGCTGTTGAGCACGTCGAAGTACTGCAGCGAAGAGTTGATCTGGTCGCGGATCGAGAGCTTCGGTGCCGCCGACAACGTCTTGTACAGGATGAGGCCCGACGGCGCGGCGAGCAGGCGGCCCGTCGCGCTCCCGCTCGCGTCGAGCTCGACGACACCGCCCGGGTACGTCGGGCGATCGGCCCGGTCGTAGCCGAACCACTCGACCGCCTTGGTGTTCAGCAGCGTCAGTCTGTAGAGATGGTGGATGAGCACCGGGTGATTCGGCGCGACGGCGTCGAGCTCGGTGACGGTCGGCAGGCGCTTCTCCTTGAACTGGAACTCGCTGAAGCCACCGGCGACGCGCAGAAACTGCCCCTCCGGCGTGCGATCCGCCTGCTCCCGCAGCAGATGCAGCGCTTCCTCGAGGCTGTCGACGCCGTCCCAGCGGACCTCGAGGTTGTAGTTCACCGCGCCACGGATCGCGTGCGTATGACTGTCGTTGAGCCCGGGGATGACGCGCTGTCCACGCGCGTCGATCACCTGAGTGAACGTGCCGATGAGCGAGCGCACTTCATCGTCACTGCCAACGGCGACAAACTCCCCGTCGCGCGCCGCGAGCGCGGTCGCCTCGGGACGGCCGGAGTCCATCGTCGCAATACGGCCGTTGAGAAGGACCAGGTCGGCGGGTGCCGCCTGACCCGAAGCCTGGGGAGCGATCAGGAAAGAGCCGGCGGCGGCGCCACCGAGTCGCAGAGCATCTCGTCGTGTCAGTCGCATCAGTCGTCACTCCTGAGGTGGTGAATTCGAGGGTGGGCTCCGGTGCGTTGGGGGCACCTCAGATGTGCCCCGAGCAGCGGAGAATCGAGGAGCGAGGCCGCCTCAGCCGGCAACCGGCCGTCGAAGTGTCGTGGGGTCTGCCTCGCGAAGGGCAGAAGGACCGTTCTGCTTCGCCCGGTCGGCCCGAGCGAAGGCAAGGCAACGTCGCGAAGGCGTTCTGGTGTTCGCAGGTGTCGAGCGTTGCGCTTTCGGACACCGCAAACGATGCAGGAGCCGATCAGCTCCGGGAAGGGCGCTCAAATCCTAGAGGAGTTCGCGAACCCCGAGCGTCTCTCTCTTGGAGACACTGTGACTTCGCCTCGGACTCGACGGGAGGAAGGAGAGTCGCTCTCTTGCGCAGGTCTTCCTGCAGAGCTACGGCCCGACCGCCGGCCTGAGCATCGGCACGATGGCGGGTGAACTTCCTGCCTGAATCGTGCCCAGGGACTGGAACCCGTGGCGTTCGTAGAGCCGGACGCAGCGCGGATTCGAGGCTTCGAGATAGGCCGGGGCTCCGTCGCGGTCACACGCCTCCAGGCCTTGACGCAGGAGCGCGCCGCCGTGGCCCCGCCCCTGATACGCAGGATCCACGGCGAGGATCGGAAGGTACCAGTGCGGCTCCTCGGGGCGATACCGCGCTGCTTGCTCCTCCAGGACGGCGATGTCGCCGGCGATGGCGTCCGGCACGGCCTGCGACAGGGCCTCTTCGAGGGCCTCGTCGTTCAGCGTTCCTCCAGGGGGGAGCCAGAGCGCCACGCCCGTGCAGTCGTCGGTGCAGTAGGCGCTTCCGCGCTGCATGGCACCGTGGATCTGGACCCGCGCGTGCGCGACGATGTTCTCCAGGAAAGCGCGCGCCGTCGGCGAGAACCACCTCGCCCCCGGGTCCTCGGCGAAGGCCACGGCGATCGTCGCCAGCACCGCCGGCTCGTCACCTTCACTCATCAGCCTCGAGGCCGCTGCGTCTTTCACCGCTCCTCCCTCTCGAACGACGGTTCGAAGTTGCCGACTGCTGCCTTCGACCTTTCCACACTCTCACCGAGGCCTCGGTACGTGCTCGTCAGGCGCTCACACCCTCGTCCGCACCCTCGAGGACCGTGATCGCGGAGCGCGGACAGCAGTCCGCAGCAAACCTCACCTTCGCGCGAAGCTCTTCCGCCGGCTCCTCCTGCAGCACGACGGGCTTGTCGTTGTCGTCGATCGCGAAAACCTCGGGGCACTCATCGAGGCAGTTGGCGTTCGAGTGACAGCGGTCGTAGTCGACGATGACCTTCATCTCTGTCTCCTTGGTCCCCTGACTCTGTCGATCGACACCATGAACGACGTCTCACCGCATTGGCGAACGAGGTCTCACCGCATTGGCCTCCGCCTCTGGCGCTGCGGTAGGGTCCCAGCGAGGAAGCCATGGAGTTTTACTACCACGACACCGACAAGGACGTGCTGATCCTTCACGCGGACGGCGGCTTGAGCGCGAACACCGCGCGACGTTTCGTCAGCGAGCTGGAGACGCTGGTCGAGGCGGGATGCCGCAAGCTCATCGTCGACTGCAGCCGCCTGCACCGACTCACCTCCTACGGTGTGGGCATCCTCGTCACGCTTCATCTCAAGATGTCCGGCGCCGGTGGCGAGGTAAAGCTCGCTTCGGTTCCCAGCCGCGTCGTGAAGCTCCTGCTGATGGCCCAGCTCGACAGCGTCCTGCAGATCTATCGCGACATGGACGAGGCCAGGGCTGCCTTCGACGCTTGAACCACCGATCCTTCGGCAGGATCGGTCCTACGAGCTCCACCTGACGTGCGTCGCATGACGAAGTCCGATCTCGGCCAACGCATTCACGTCATCGGCAACAGCAACTCGGGCAAGAGCACGCTCGCCGCGCAGCTGGGCCAAGCGCTGGACCTCCCGGTCGTCGAGCTCGACGCCTTGAACTGGCTCCCTGACTGGGTCGGCCTCAACGCGACGGATCCGGAAGAGTTCGAGCGACGCATTCGCGAAGCGACCCAGGGCGAGCGCTTCGTCGTTGCGGGCTCTTACACCGCCTTCTCGCAACGCTGTTTCTGGCCTCGACTCGAAACGGTCCTCTGGCTCGACCTCCCGATGCCGGTGCTGGTGTGGCGGATGCTGAGGCGCTCGTGGCGGCGCTGGCGGACGCAGGAGCTTCTCTGGGGTACGAACATCGAGCAGTTCTGGCCCAACCTCGCCGTCTGGAAGGGCGAAGACTCGCTGCTCTGGTGGATCGTCACGCAGCACGGACGCAAGCGCCGCCAGATGCTGCGCTTCCTCGAAGACGAACGGTGGAGCCACATCCGCTTCGTGCGTCTTCGATCGGCGGCGGAGGCGGCTCGTATGATCGAAGACCTCCAACCCTGAGCCATCACCAAGGAGCCTCTCTCGATGGGCACAGCAATCAAGGTCCTCGGCGCGTTTTTCGCGACGCTGTTCGTCTTCGGAATCGGCTGGCTGACGGCGGCCACGGGCACCGGCCGCGAAGCGCCCGTCGACTCGCTCGAGGAGCGCGAGCTCGCCTTCGTGGAGCGCATGCAGAACGTTGCGCTTCGCGGCCACTTCACGCTCGAGGGTCTGAGTCCTGACGACATGGAGCGCCTGCGCGAGCCGTCACGGGAGTCGGAAGGCGAAGGAGAGGCAGCTTCAGCCATCGAAGATCCGCAGTCGCCTCCTGAGGAGGTGCCGGCTGAGTACGGGGACGTAACCTCCGAGGAGGTCGATGGATCGATCCGCATGGACGGCTTCGACGACCTCTACGAGATCTCGAGCGTCACCAAGCTCGACGGCAACCGCTGGCGCTTCAACGTACGCATGAAGTACATGAACGTCGACGTGACCCTCCCCGTCGTCGTACCGATCGAGTGGGCCGGCGACACGCCGATGGTCTCGATCACCGACTTCGAGATCCCCGGACTCGGCAACGAGTTCGGTGCGCGCGTCGTCTTCTACGACGGCCGCTATGCCGGCACCTGGGATCACGGCGAGTACGGCGGACTGATGTACGGCACGATCGAGAAGCTCGAGTAGCTCAGCGGCGCTCTCCTCAGAGTTCGGCCACCTGAACCAAGACGCGGTAGGGCGATTCGCTCGAGTCCGTCAGGGTGAGCAACTCGAGTTCCGAGTTCGGCTCGAAGATCCCTCGAAACTGATGGGTCTCCTCGTCGATCTTCGGTGTGGCTTCGACCGAGTCCTCGGCCACGCGGCTTTCCCCGAGTCTTCCTTCGACGCGCAACCGCCCGTCCTCACGCGCCGTCACACGCAGGCTCGCTGAGAGACCCAAAGCCAGGTACTCCAGCGCTGCCGGTCCGTCGCCGACGGCTGTCGCCACGGGCAGGCGCCGCTTGCTCGACCACTCGAGAGGCTGGCCGTCGGTTGTGATGAGTGCCTGGTATGTCCGCTCCACTGCTTCAGCGCCGCTGACCTCGAGGATCACCCGGACCAAGCGAGACTCGGGAGGTCGATAGCCCAACGAACCGGCCAGTGTCACCGCGGCACCGCCGGCGCAGATCAACGCAGACAGCAGCACGGCCAGGGCCAGAACGCGCCGGTGACGACAGACGAAGGCACTTCGAGGTGCACGGTGGCCTGTTCGGGGTCTCGCTTCGGAGTGGAGCTCACGACCTTCGCGTCGATCGGTCTCTGTCATGGAACGTACCTCTTTTTCGTGGAGGCCCTTCGCAACTCTCTACGAGGAGAGGACACAGCGCCGTCTAGACCGGTACCCGACTCGTCGCGAACCCGTCGACAGGCGCTATCGTGAGGTTCTCCCATCGGTCATGATCCGTTCCGTTCGAGACGGCGCCAATCCAGGCGTGCTCCGCCGCAGCCCCAGAGACTCGATGTTCCTCGCTTGGTTCTTCTACACCCTGCTCGCCTTCGCGGTCGTCGGTCTGCTGCCGTGGTTTCTCGTGGCGCGCTGGCTTCGCGGACCCGACCTCTCGGCGTTCGACGAGCCCAGCTCGCGCCGAGTCACGACCCGCACCGAGGCGAGCCCAGAGATCGCGAAGGTCCACGGCATCCTCGCCAACCTTCGCAAGAAGACCGGGCCGGTCGGCTCGCGCGGGCGCATTCACCGGGTCCGTGAGGCCTTCGATGAAGGCTTCTCCGACACGCCGCGCGATCCCGAGTCACTGGGCGTCGAGATCCGCGACGCCTCGGCCGGCGGCGTGCCGGCCGAGTGGGTGCTGGCGCCCGGACACGACCCGCGACGACGTCTTCTCTACGTGCACGGCGGCGCGTTCTACGTCGGCAGCCCGAAGAGCCACCGCCCCCTGACCGCGGCTCTGGCGCGGAGAACCGGCGCCGCCGTGCTGTCGATCGACTACCGCTTGCTGCCCGAGAGTTCTCGGCGCGACGGAATCGAGGACTGCCAAACGGCTTATCGATGGGTGCTCGAGAACGGTCCCGACGGACCGCTGGCGCTCGACGGTCTGTTCGTCGCGGGCGACTCGGCCGGCGGCAACCTGACGCTCATGCTCACAGCGTGGGCGCGCGATGAAGATCTGCGACCGGTCGACGCCGCGCTCGCGCTCTCCCCTGCGACCGATTCGAGCGCCACGAGTCCGACGATCACGAGAAACCTCGCGACCGACGTGATGCTTGGTCCCGTCTTCAAACCGCTGCTCCGCTTTCCAAGGAGTCTCCTGCGCCTCGGTACGCTCTTCGGCCTTCGCATCCACCCGTGCAACCCACTGATCTCGCCGGTCCACGGCAATCTGGCCGGCCTGCCGCCGACGCTGGTGCAGGCGAGCGAGAGTGAGCTACTCCTCGGCGACGCGAGTCGCTATGTCAACAAGGCGCAGGCCGCCGGGTCCCCCGTCGAGCTGCAGACCTGGCCCGGAATGGTGCACGTCTGGCAGATCTTCGAGGGCGTCGTGCCCGAGGCGAGCGAAGCGCTCGATCAGATGGCGGAGTTCGTGCGCAGGAACGCTCGCGAAGACGTCGGGGCCGAAGCGCTCCGACGCCGACCGGGTTGACCACTGCAGCGGACGGCTCAGCTGTCACAGGTAGCGAACAAGCTCGTGTCCTGAAAGCCGGCTGCGACCTGACCCGAAGCGTTCGCGTAGGTTCGCACCAAGCCCGTCGCCGTGTCCTCGACCCGAAGGGCCGTCTGCTGGTCGGTGAGGGTACCCGAGAGAAAACCCCAGAAGGTTCCAGTGAGTTCACAACCGTCGACCATCTTGAAGACGTACTCGACCGCGCCCGGAATGAAGCTCTCGAAGAAGACGGTGGTGTCCGTCTCAGCAGGTTGCCCACCGACACTCATGACCCGCAAGGCGAACTCCCGCCCGTCGCTGTCGTTCATGAAGCCTGTGATGCGAAACCTCCCACCGAGCAGGCACGACGTGGTCTCGTCCGTGACACAGGAGGTCGGCACCGCCTGATCGTCGTCTTCGATCGTCACCGTAAGCGCTGAGGGGGAGACGAGGGCCGCCCCGCCCGAGGGACTCGTGAGCTGCACGCCGAACGTCTCGACCGACTCCGCCAGTCCATCGTCCAGGAGATCGACCTGAACGGTCTTTGCCTGGCCGTCTGCGTCCTGCCAGACGAGCTCGATATCGACGGGAACGTAGTCGGCGTCCGCCCTGGCCGAGCCGTCTTTCGTGACGACGGTTGCCCCGACGATTCCGGAGAGCGAGCCGAGTCGACGCACCGTCAGCTCTGCCGAGCCGGAGGACTCCGAGACCGTGATTTCGCTCACCTCGAACGCGAGACTGCGCGCGTCGGCGCGCTGCTGCTGCACGTTCGACCTCGCCCACTGGGTCATGCGCTCGAACAGCGTCAGGCCGTCGCCGAGGTCCACCTGAAACAGATTGACCCCGTGGCCGACCCCCTGCAACGGATAGAACTCGTAAGGCACTCCCTGATTGTCGGCGCGGCCGACCAGCAACTCGGCCAGCTCGAAATCGACCTGAGGGTCCTCGGTGCCGTGAACGACGAAGAGCGGCGGCTCGCCGCTCTCCAGGAAGCGCGCCGCGGCGACTCGATTGTCGGCGGGAATGAGGCTGCCGCCCCAGAGATCGACGACGAACGAGAAACGCGGCGCCGCAACGCCGTGATCGTCCACGAGGTAAGCCGCATGGACCGCCGTGATCGCTCCGGCGGAAGTTCCCAGAACCCCGACCTGGGTCGGTTCAATGCCCAGGGATTCGGCCTGCGCTGCAAGCCACTCCACCGCGGTCAGTGTGTCCTCGACCGCGGCGACCTGAGCCGCTGCCAGGACCGGCATCTCGGCCGGAACGCCCGCCAGTGCCGCGTCCAAGAGCGTTTGCATGCGGGGCGACGGGACCGGAACCTCCGTCCCGAGCCGGTAGTCGATCGAGGCGACGACCCAGCCGCGAGCCGCCATCTGCTGGGCGGTGTTCACCAGGAGTCCCTCCTTGCGCGAGCCACCGACGAAGCCACCCCCATGAACGAGCACGAGGACCGGGCTGAGCTCGCTCGTTGCCTCCTGTGCGCCCAGCGGCTGATAGAGGTCGAGCAGCAGCTCCTTCGAGCGAAGGCCCTGCGAGTTGACGTCAGCAGTGCCGTAGACGACTCCGTCCGTCACCGAGACCTCGTAGGTCGGGATCTCGGCCGGAAGGAGGCTTTGGGCGTGCAACGGGCCGGTCAGAAGCGCGGGCGCCGCAGAGACGAAGAGGGCAATCAGAGTACGGGTCGACATCGTAGAAACTCCCAGTTGATGTGCGTGCGTTGATCTCGACGAAGTGTGGGTACCGCCGACACACCCGAGGCATCGGCTGCACGGGAGACTAGGAACGATGCGGGTAAGGCGCGGCTAAGTACGAGTTAAGTCCCGTAACGCTTGTAAGAGAACTTCCAGACTTGTCAGGAACGTAAAGCTCGAGAGACACGCGGCCCGCGTGCACGCGGCGGCGTCGAAGCGCTCGTCTCCGAGTGCTGCCCTCGAGGTCGCGTTGGACGCGATGCTCTGGCTAGCGCAAGTAGCGCCCGAAGCGGCCCAGATCGAGCACGAGACCCTGCTCGTCGCGAACGAACGTCACCAGCGCACTCGAGTAGGCCTGACCGTCGCCGCCGTCGAAGTAGAGCCGGAAGGTCTCGCCGTTCCAGGGCATCAAGGTCCCGGAGAACGAGCCATGACCCTCGAAGGCGAGGAGCAACTCATCGTCTGCGACTCGCACCTCGAGCGCACCGGCGTGCTCCGAGGAGTAGCGCCCGGCGTAGCTCTCCGCCGATCCTGAAGGAGGAGTGGTCTCGTCGCGCTGAGCGTCGAAACCGGCGAGCGCCTCATCGACCCGCGTCTGAAGGGCAGCCGTCGCCTCCAGGGTCTCGGCGTGCCAGTCGCGCGCGGGCAGGTCGAGCAACCGCGCGAAGACCTGCGCGACGATCTCCTGATGCGGGTAGTACGGCGTCCACGTGCTGCCGTTGGCGAGCACGACGACCCCGGCCTCGAGCTCGGGGAGAAAGGCCGCGTAGGCGGGAAAACCGAAAATGCCGCCGCCGTGCGAAAGCACCTCGCGGCCGGCGAAGGTCTGAGTGTGCCAGCCCATGGCGTAGGGCGCTCCGCCTTCCACAGCGTCGTAGAAGATCGAAGAGCTCGGTGCATCGACCTGAGCGCGGTGAAGCTCTCGACGAGTCTCCTCGGTGAGCACATCGTCCGCGCCGAGCACACCGAGGTGAAGCCTCAGCCAACGGCTCATGTCGCGCACGTTCGAGACGACGCTGCCCGCGGCCTGCATGTTGTCGTAGGACTGCCACGGCAAGACGCGACGCTCGCCCTCGCGGTCGATGCCGTGAGGTAGCGCGACGTTCAGGTCCGGCGCATCGTCGAGAGAAACGGGTCCTGCTGGCGCCGTCCCCAGGAAGGCCGGCGCGACGTAGTCGGCGTCCCAGACGCCGAACGGCGTCGCCGCACTCGAGGTCATCTCGAGCGGGTCGAAGAGGCGCTCCTGTACGAACTGGCTCCAGCTCAGACCCGTCGCCTCCTCGACGACCAGGCCCAGCAGACCGTAGCCCAGGTTGCTGTAGCGGAAGGCGCCGTAGTCGGCAGTGTTGTCGAGATAGCGAGCGCGCTCGGCGACGGCGCGAGCGTCGAGAAGGCCCATCGCCGGATAGGCGTCCTCCGCGATCCCCGAACGGTGGCTGAGCAAGTCTCGCAAGGTCATCCGGCGGGTCAGCTCCGGGTCCGAGAGCTCGAGCCAAGGCAAATGCTGCACGACGGGATCGTCGAAGGTGACGAGGCCGTCGTCGACCAGCAGGCCGATCGCTGTCGCACCGAAGCTCTTCGTCACCGAGCCGATCTGGAAGAGCGTCGCGCTGTCGTTGCGCTCGTCGCGGCCGACCTGCTTGACGCCGAAGCCTTCGGCGAAGACGAGCTCGTTGCCCACGCTGACGGCGACGGCGAGGCCCGGCATCTGCCAGTCGTCGAGAGAGCTCTCGATCTGATCCGCCAAGCCTTCGAGCCTGGGGTGAGCGACCACGGTCTCGAGAGCGGGCGCCGACTCCTCGGGCACCGGCTCCGTGCCGGCACAGGCCACCAGCAGAGCGAGCGCGACGGACCACCACGAGACTCTTCGCGCTGCCTCAGTCATGGTGCATCACGAAGTAGTCGAAGACGGCCCGAGCGATGTGCGCGATCACCGGCTCCATCGCGTCGTTGCTCGGCAGCTTCGACTCCTTGATGAAGACGACGGTGACGACGTGGCCAGCGTCGCCGGGAAGAGTGATGACACCGACGTCGTTCGTCGTCTCGCCGATCGTGCCGGTCTTGTGGGCGACAGGAGTGCCGGGCGGTAGAGCGCCCTTGAGCCGGCCTTCACCGGTGATGCAGCGCGCCATGATGTCTCGGAGCAGCGCTGAGCTTTCCGCCGTCAGGATCTCGTCATCCCAGATCCTGCGCAGCAAGGTCGCCATGGCTCGCGGCGTGGCCGTGTCCCGCGGATCCGCGTTGAAGGAGCGATTCAGCTCAGCCAGACGCTCCGTCGTCAGATCGACGAGCGCATCGTCACTGACCAACTGGTTGTACTCAGCCGCAGGTATCGGCTGCTCGACCGTCGCGTCGGCGCGCCCCAACCAGTTGGCAATCAGGACGCGCGTCGTGCGATCGACGCGAAGGCCGTCAGCACCGAGGGCCTTCATGCGCTGTGTGATCGGCTCGGCGCCGCCCGCGGCACGAAACAGCAGATCGGTCGCCATGTTGTCGCTGTTGCGCAGCATCATGCCGAGCACCGTGTGCGTCGAGAGCTTCGAACCGGGAACGTCGAAGTACTCGCTCAGCGCACCGTGCGTGACGAAGTGATCGCCCTCCCGCAACTCGATCAGATCGGAGAGCGAGCGTTTGCCCTCGTCCACCTGCGCCAGGATCTCCACGGCGATCGGGACCTTGTAGGTGCTCGCCATCGGGAAGCGCTCGTCGCCGTTCAAGAAGAGGCCTTGCCCCGTCTCGAGATGCACTGCAGCAACCCCTACGGTGCCGAGACTCGCGGCCGCCAGCCGCTCCACCTCGGCGCCCAGGCGACGCAACCCCGGCTCCGGACTCGTGAAGCTGAGAGCCTCCGACGCATCCGCCGGACCGAGCAAGGAGAGCCCCAGAACCAAACTCAGAAGGAGCGAAGCTCCAAGCCGCAGCGATCGCATGGCAGTCCTCCTCAGACCGGATGGTGCTCTTCTTGACGGATCTATTCGACGTTACCTGAGGGACGGCTGGGCTGACTGGAAGGAGGCTCGCCACGCCGGACGCGATACTGCGCCAACTCGTCCTCCGTCATGATGTGCATGCCCGCCGCGGGAGCCGACTCCAGCGTGTACCAGTAGAAATCCATCGGCACATCGACGGCTTCGTAGAACTCGAGATAGATCCGGTGCTGCGGGTCGTCCCGCGGGACTTCTGTGGCGGGAACCGGACCCCCACCCCAGGAATGCACGCCGAGAATCGCTCCCGGTTCGACGATGCGGGTGGCGCCTCCGAGAAAGAAGTCCGTGCCACCGGAGGCGATCGTGCTGGTGGCCGTCAAGCGAGTCGTCAGTCCTCTTTCGAAGACGTAGAGCGCGGCGCGGAGGTTGGCGTGGTCGTCGATCGAGCCGGGCACGATCTGCATCTCGATCGTGTCGACCGCCGGGTGCTCGTGCAGAAGACGGAGCACCGTGGCCGGTAGAGCGGCCGTGATGACCCCGGTCATGCGCGCCGTCCTCCCCTCCACCTCGAAGCGTACGGGAGTGTTGTCGGCAAGCCAGAAGATCTTCGCCTCTCGCTTCTCGACGCGACCGTCGCGGTCGAGGTCGAGCTCGGTGTAGCGCCCGAGCTCCTGCTCGGCGACCTCCGACGGCAGGTCGATCACACCGTCTTGGTTGACATCCTTGGCTCGAAAAGCGTCTTCGATGCGCTCTTCGATCTCGGCCTCGCTCGCGAGCTCGGTGGCCGCGAAGTCGAAGGCGACCGCCTCCGCCAGCTCCACCGTGCCGTCGTCGTTCGCGTCCATCGCTTCCAGCACGTCGCGCTCGTCGTCTTCGGCCTCCGTCGTCTTCACGACCCCGTCTCCGTTGGCGTCGAACTCGGCGAGCAGCTTCGTCATCTCAGCGTTCAGCTCACTCTTCTGCTCGGCAGCGAAGTCTTCGATTTCTTCGAACGTCGGCGGGCGACCGAGATCGTCTTCGAAGACGAGGAGTCCATCGAGAACCTCGAAGGGGTCGACGACGCCGTCCCGGTTCGCGTCCAGCACCGAAAGTGCATCGTCGGCCCCACTCAGGGGAGCCGCGAGGAGAAGAAGGGAGAGGCCCAGAGGGTCGAGTGTCCTGCGAAACCGCTTCGTCATTTCGAATCCTCCAGCGATCGGCAGCCGCCTCTTCTCAACACAGGGTCGACGTCCTCTCGGACTCTCCACCACCGAGGCCCGGGCGATGTTCGGGACGGTCCGAACGGGTCGCCGAGAGCTCCGTCGTCGGTCTGCGCCTTCAGACCGTGCCCACCGCAACGACCGCAGAGTCAGGGCGTCCCTGAGCCGGTGACCGGGACCTCGGTTTGTTCGTTCAGGTCCTGGTTCGGATCGACCAGATGGCCACCGGGAAAGGCAACAGAGAGGGCTCGAGCCGCGGTGTCGAGGCAGAGGAAGTGGTTGTTGTCGTTGTCCCCGAGCTCGGCGAGTGCCGCCGGAGGAATGTCTTCGCTCGATCCAGCGGCGCCTTCGACGGTCACCCGGTAGAGCTTTCGTTCTGCGTCGCCGACCTCCTCGCCTCCCGGGCGACGCACGCCGCCGTTCCACGTCACGCGGAGCGTCTGCAGCGTACCCTCCGGGCAGAGAGAACCGCGGCCTCCGGGCGGCACTTCAGAGACGACCTCGGCGAGCACCATCGATGGCCCTGACTCGAGCGGCGTGACGGCGATTTCCGCACCGCGAAAGTTCACCGGGTCACCGGACGTTCCGTCGGAGGTCACGTCCCCCACGACACGAGCCTTGGCGGGGGGATCGTCCGACGCGTTGCCAAACTCGCCGATGAGTAGAACGGTTCGGTGCTCACCAGGGTCGGCCGCAGGCCGAAGTGTCGCGCAAAGAGGCGTCTGTTCGGCGCCTGAACGCGTCACGATGCGGAAATCCTCCGGCTGAATCTCCTCCGGTTCGACGGTGTGCGAGAGCACGACCGGCAGACCGTCCTTTCCCTCTGCCTGGGCACAGAGCAGATTGGCGCGTGCCGGCAGGGCATCGTCGAGGCCGAAGAAAGCCGAGAGGAGGCGAGGCTCTTGACCTTGAACCGGCGCGGTCGAGAAGAGCAGAAGAGCAAAGCAGCCTAGCGTCGTGCGATCGATCATCTGATCGTTCCTCCAAGGCTGAGCACCCACTGCAAACTTGGGGCTACTTCGCCCGATGGAGAGTGAACTCGCGCTCTCCGCGAGGCGTCTTCATGACGACGTCGAGGGTGTCGCCTTCGAGGGTCGCGACACAGTCGAGCTCCAGCTTCCGACCCCGCATCTCGAGGTGACGCACAAAGGTCAACTGACCCTCTTCGAACTGCACGTTGTCGAGCTCCGAGGTCCCTCGGGGGCCAGTCCAAGTCCCTTCGAGCGCTCCTTCGGTCCCCTGGAACTCCAAGGTGACGTCGGCGGGACCTTGGCGCGACTCGACCGTACCCTCCCACTTGCCGAGGACATCGTCGACCGCCGCGACGACGGCGGACGCGCTGAGGCCAAGGACGAGGAGAAAGAGAAGGAAGGCTTGCGAGCGGCGCTGGGTCATGACGAATCCTCAAGTGTCGAAGGCATTCAAAAAACTTGACTGATTATGCCGGAGCGCCTCAGGGGATCAGGTCGACGACCACCGGAAGATGGTCGGTCGCGTTGCTGTCTTCGCTCTCGAGGCTCATCGCTGCGAGCGAGGCATCATCGAGGATCGCAGTGTCGAGAACGAAGGCGTGAGCGACCTCGAGCGAGCTATCCGAATACAGAACGTAGTCGAGGCGGCTGCGTGGATCCTGACGCCCGAAAGTATAGATCCGCTCCTCGTCGCCTAAAACGAGGGGCTTGGCAACGCTCAGCGGACTGCCGTCGAGGTCCAGCTGGCGAGCCGTGCGGCGCACGACCTCCGTGGAGCCCAAGAGATTGAAGTCGCCGCCGAGAACGACATATTTGGCTTCGGCCACACTCTTCATGCCGACGAGAATTCGGTTGACGGCCTCCGCTTCCGCCAATCGTCGCTGGTCCTCGCGCGTGTCGATCGCGCCCGAAGACTTGAGGTGCACGCTCGCGGCCAACACGGCACCGATCGGCGTCTCGACGACCGCAGCAGCGAAGCGCGCGGGAAACTCCCAACCCCCGCCCTCGACCGGCGTCCAGCGAGGAACCCGACCACGCACCGGGTGGCGGCTGACGAGCAACGTGCCGCTCCACGTACCCGCAGTTCCGGAGACCATCGTCTGCCACTCGACCGTGGCGTCGACGTGCTCGCTAAACCAACGCACGACTTCAGCTTCCGAGGTGAACTCGTTGGACCACTCCTGCAGGAGGAAGATGTCGGCTTCCAGCACCTGCAGCAGGCGGCCGAAAGGCTCCGGCGTTTCGAACTGCGAGCCCCACAGGGTGTTGAGGCTGACGACTCGCAGGCCGCCTTCGGGCGCCGCCGGAAGGGCCGCAGCCTCCTTCGCATCGGCCGCCTCACCGCGGACGTCGGGGAGCGTCGTCGAGACGCGGGACAGCACCGCGAGTTCACCGGTCTCTTTGTCTTCCCAATAGACGACCGCGGTGGCTGGCCCCCCCACCGCGGCTGCGGGAAGTTGTTCTGCCAACTTCGCTCGCGACAGCCGCAGTTCGAACCAACGAGAGGCGTGCGTCGGAGCGGCCGCCAGAGCGGCGTCGTCTGAGGTCAGCGGCCGGGAGTTCGGATCGAACGCGTAGAGAATGGGACGCCAACCGCGCTCACCCGGCTCACGACGAGGAGAAAAGACCACCTCCAGATCGGTGCCCGCTTCCAAGAAGTGGTCGGTGCCCGTGTCGTCGCCATCGAAATCCAGCAGGAGGTGGATCGCTGCGGGGCTTTGCGTCAGCGTCACGGGCTTCGGCGTCTCAAACCGCAGATGCAGCAGCTCGCCGTCCATGGCGACCGCCTCTGCGCCGCTCCAATCAGCGAGGCTGCCGTCCATGCGGATCTCCGCAGCAGAAGCTGGCGGGTCGGTCGAAGTAAGGCGCGATGCCGGCTCCAAAGACAGCGTGCTCAGCGGAAAGGTGGCGTCGACGGGACGTTCTCCCTCTTGGTTGACGATGCTGAGACGCACGCGCGGATCCGGTTGCCGCCAATCGACGTCCACCACACCGAAGTGGTGTCCACGAAAGACACGACCGACCCGGTAACGGTTGGGTTCGGGCGGGCGCGAGGCAGCCGCGCCGGTGCGCGGCCAGCTCTTGTTGATCCCGCTGGCGGTCAGGTCGAAGAGCGGATAGAAGTCGGGCATGTCGAGCCGCGACAGCTCGGCGTGGTGCCGATCTCCCGAGAGCAGAACCACGCCCTCTGCGCGCGTCGAGCGCAGAAGGTCGAGAAACCGCTCGTGCTCACGCGGGAAGTTCATCCACTTCTCGAAGCGATGCTCCGCGCTCACGAACTGGATGCTGCTGACGATCAGGCGTAGCTCCGCCGGTTTGAGCAGCTCGCCCTTGAGCCAGGCCCACTGCTCCTCTCCGAGAACTGTGGCCTCGGGCCTCGTGTCGGGCTTGTAGACCCTCTGATCGTTGGGGTACCGCGGAAAGGTCAGAAGCGGGCTGCGGTGATAACGAGTGTCGAGCACAATGACCTGGATGCGCTGCCCTACCTCGCCGAACAGCTGCGAGTGGTAGACCCCGTCACGCTGACGTCGCGGCGAGTCCGCGGCGACGCCGAGAAAGTCGAGCAGCACCTGCTGCGACGCTTTCCTCTGGGGGTACTCGGCACCGCCGTCGTTGACGCCGTAGTCGTGGTCGTCCCACGTGCCGAGAATCGGAATACCCGTCGCCTGCAGCCGCTGGTAGCCGGGCTGTGCGAGTAGGCGACCATACTTCTGCCGCAGCACGTCCATGTCCTCTGTGTCGCCGTAGACGTTGTCGCCAGCCCAGATCCAGAGCTCGGGTGACTCCGCCAGCACCGCATCCCAGATCGGCTGCGGCTCGTCTTGCCCGGCACAAGAGCCGAAGGCGAGGCGTTTCAAAGGCGAAGCGAACGTCGGCGCGGCCGCCAAGTAAAGAAGCGAGAGAACGGAGATGAGAGCTAGCGGGATCGACGGACGAGACGGCACGGAGTACTCCTGAAATCGATGTCGTGGGCTTCAGCAGGCGAACGGAGCGGCACCAAGGCTGTGAGGTGAGTGTCGTAAAGAGTGTACGAAGACGGCCGCCACGTAGAATCTCTTAAATCCGAAAGGCTGCTATGGCCGAAAAAAATGTTTGGACGTGCTCGTCCGTGCGAGAAAGGTGTATCTGCCGTGTGGCTCAAAAGT